>NZ_CP023049.2:0-300129 GCF_002285635.2 Chryseobacterium piperi
GACACTTTGCATCATTTCAGGAGAATTCATATTAATAACAGGGCAATGATTGGCTACTATATTAGAACCTTCAAATTTGCTATTAGAAAAATCATTCGTTGCTTCGTCAAACAAGTCCCCAATTTCAATGTCGTGTACTGCACAAAGTTTTAATAAATTTTCAACAGAAGGTTTTGAACTATCTGACTCCCATTTGTTATATGCAGCTTGAGAAACATCTAGCTGCAATGCCATTTCTGCTTGTGATATTCCTTTATTTTTTCTCAGTCTTGTTAGTTTGGTTCCCAGTGTTGCCATAAGTAAGTTTTGTCTTGCTAAAATATAAAAAATATACGAGGTGTTAATTATAACCAACGGTTGTTAAAATTATAACCAAAAGTTTTCACGTCAATTAGAATTATTTTATATATTAGCAAAATAGCCGTTTATAATAAGATGACTGCAATCCCTTAGATAAATTCAGTGTTTTTATTACAAAATAAAATAATGCGACAAGTTCTGTCGCCTTGGGATGGTAGCTTTGTAATAGAAACAAAAAATAAAAGCTTATGAAAAAAATATATTTTTTACTTTAAAATATGGGGGAATCGCCCTATAAATATCTCTTAGATTTAACGCAATAAAAAATTCAAATGCCTATGAAAAAAAATTATATTGGTGTGCTAATCCTATGCACCATACTCAAAACAAATGCCCAACAGGTGCAATGGCAGAAAGACATTCGATCCTCCACACAGGATTTTCTGAGCCAGGTGACCACAACAATCGACGGACAATATTTAATTACAGGAAGTGCGATTCAGGCTGGAAGCCAGAAGGTGGGAGCTGGAAGTACTACCCAAAACAATGGTTATGATTTTCACTTGATTAAATTGACACAAAATGGAGAACAGCTTTGGGAAAAATATTTTGCTGGAAATAACCATGATTATTTATCTGCAACGGTGAATACCCAGGAAGGAGGAGCGCTTTTAGCAGGCACCTCACATTCGGGGAAGGGCCTCGATAAAAAAGAAGATTCCAAAGGCGGATCCGATATCTGGCTGATTAGAATCAATGAATTTGGTGATGAACTGTGGCAAAAGACTTTAGGAGGCTCTTCGGATGAAGAGGCAAGAGCTGTAGTCCAGACAACAGATCTTGGATATGTTGTGGCTGCCAATGTACAAAACTCCTCTAAAGGCTATGGCTCCAAAGATGTCTTAATTATCAAGTTGGATAAAAACGGAAAAGAGATATCACAACTTGTATTAGGAGGAAAAAATCTAGATGAAGTAGAAAAAATGATACCTACGAAGGATGGTGGTGTACTAGTAGGGATTTACTCACGCAGTGGAATTGGAGGGACTAAACAGACTGAGAATTTCGGCGAAGGGGACTACTATATTATCAAACTGAGCAAGGATCTAAAGGTAGAATGGGAAAAGAATTTTGGTGGAACGGGTGATGACCACCTGAGAACATTGGCATTAACTTCGACCGGATATATGATTGGTGGAGAATCCAGATCTGATAGATCAGGAAACAAAACGGTAGGAATTGAAGAGGGTACCGACCTCTGGTTAATATCTCTTGACGAACGAGGAAATGAACAATGGCAAAAATCCTACAACTTTAAAAACCGGGATGTTTTGATGGGAATGAGCGTACTCCAAACTGCCGAAGACAAAACTAAAGGACTTTTGATTGGAGGTTACACTCAAGCCGAAGAAAGAATAGAGTCTAATGATGAAACCTTTTGGATGCTGTACCTGAATCAGGATGGAAATGAGCAGTGGAGAAAACACGTAAAAGGAAAAGAAAGCAAAAAAGAGGAAAGACTTTCGGATCTAAAGTTAAACAGAGATGGCTCGATCATCCTGGCAGGCACCAGTGCTGATGAATTAGGCAAAGAGAACTGGAAGATTGTGAAGTTGGGAGACAAGCAACTTGATCAGTTAATTGAAAAGCAAGATATTAAAATCTATCCGAATCCGGTATCTGACTTTGCGTATGTGGAGATTGGATTTGAAGGTTTAAAAGCTGGAATGTTTGAGGCTGAGATTGCCGTATATGATATGGGCGGAAGACAATTACAGAGTCTTAAAACAAAGGATAGAGTAACCAAGGTAAATACCCGGAATCTGATTCAAGGGGCATATCTGGTTACTGTAAAAACGGATACTAATAAAACTGCCAGCGCAAAGCTGATAAAAAAATAACATTAATTATGAATAAATATTTACTATTTTTTTTCGTATTTCTACAATATCTTGTCTCTGGGCAAGGTGCTAACCCTGAAATATCTAATGAATTACCTAAAATAATTCCTCCATCTCCTTCTGTCAGCTCACTAATGAGGTTTGAAGAGATTCCTGTAAATAATTATACAGGAATTCCAGATATATCAATTCCTCTTTTTAATACGCCGCTCTCAACCAATTTAAATATTGATATAGGTCTAAAGTATCATGCAGCAGGTGTTAATTCGACTCAAATTTCGAGTGACGTTGGAGTAGGATGGAGTTTATTTGCAGGAGGATCTATTTCCCGTGTTGTAAGGGGGCTGCCTGATGAATTGAAAATATTACCTACAGGCAATAATACTTCTCCGACAAGTACTCCTTTTGGGAAAATAGGTATTTATCATAATGATATATCTAATGATAGAAATAATTACTACTATTTTGTTGAGAATATTCTTAATAATACTAAGGACTATTATAAGCCTCAACTTTCCCAACAAGAGCAGAATATAGGCAATGAATTTTTATGGAATACAACAGTAAAGGGTAAATATGATACTGAACACGATCTATGGCAATTTAATTTTATGGGATTTTCGGGAAGGTTCTATATAAAAAAAATTGGGAATCAATTAATTATTCAGCCTTTAGACGAGTATAGGATTAGAATTGAGAATCAATATAATAATAATTTTGAACCAATAGGATTTATTATCTACGATGAATATGGCTATAAATATACATTTAATGAAATTGAGACAACAAGAAATTTTGGAGCTATACAATCTATGACAATAAATAATGATGGGAACTATATTACTTCAGATAAAATGTACTCAGACAGACTTTTTAGAAGCGCTTTTCATATTTCCGAGGTATTTGATCAAAATAATAATTTATTAGTTCTTTTTAAGTATAATCAAAATCCAGAATTTAAGGAAGGATTTAGAAACTCGACAATTATTAAAAATAGTTTTGCGGAAAGTGATATTGCTATGTATCACAAACAATATAACGGCTGTTTAGATCTTCCCGCATTAGAGTCTAGAAATATGTCCTCAGTTCTGGTTAATGTTAAGAAACTGGAAGAAATTCAAATTACAAATAAGTCTAAAATTATTTTTAATTTTTTACAAGGAAGATCCGATACTAATTTAACAACTCCAAATAATAGTGTTTATCTAAAATCAATAACTGTAAAGGATTGGAATGATCATTTTGTTAATAAATACGAGTTTGAAAATAGTTATCAATATACATTAGACAGAAGAATGTTTCTTGCTAAGATTAATATTTACAATAATGACAACCAAATTGAGCAGAATTATCAATTTGATTATTTCAACAAAAATATAAGTGGTAATATCGGAGGCAATGGTAAAGTTATTGGGAGAGATAAATGGGGTTATTTCAATTTACTAGATCAGTGTGAGCTTACTACAGAAAGACATAAAGAGGCAACTCCTGAATTTTCAACTCATGAATTGCTTCAAAAAATAAAATATCCAACAGGTGGAACTGCCGTTTTTGACTTTGAATCAAACAAATATTCTTTTATTGGAAACCAAGAAATAACTAATCTACCTGTAAATAGTGATACTTATACATTTGTAGATTCAATTTTGTATAGTTTAAATAATAATAATCCTATAAAAGCAATACCGGTAAGTAATACTGATCGTATGGTCAAGTTTTATCCCAGTCTTTACCATGATCCTGGAAATAGTACACGAACTTTTATATTACAAAAGAAAGTCAATGGTGCATGGGTTCAAGTCGAAAATTTAATATGTACAGAACAAAATCAGCAATGTTGTATCTCTGTTAAATTAGATAAACTTGTTGAATACGCTATTAGAAGACATAATTTTGATGTCACTTATAAGGATAATGATGATATCTCATTTACTATCTATAATATTGAGAAAAAGAAATATTTACATGGAGGAGGTAACAGAATAAAAAAAATAAGTTATTATGATAAAAATATTCAAAATTTACCATCTAAAGAAAGAGTATACAATTATGAATGGTTAAATGATCCGAATAAGAGTAGTGGCTCATTAGTTTTTTTTACTCCTACTTTTGATTATAATGATACATTTGCTACAGAATTATCTCAGGGAGCTTATAATTCATATTGTAATTCCCCTTTTACCAATACTCTCCATGGTTACCTTTCAGAAAGTTCAGCGAACTATCTCATTTCATTGAAAACGCATGGTGCAGATGTAGGATACAAGAGTGTTTCAGTTTCTGAAACTGGTAATGGAAAAATACAGTATGAATATACTTCTCCACTAGATTTTCCAGAAAATGATGTCCAGTTAGGACCTCCTTTCATGCCGTCACATAATTATGATTATAAAAGGGGACTTCTATTAAAACAAAAAATTTTTGACAATAATAATAGATTACTTTCTGAATTAACTAATCAATATTCTTATGTGGAAAGTCTAATTCATACTGGGCTTAGGTTTAGAAGGCCATATGGAAGTTGTTATACGGGACCTGTGGCTTATAATGATGGGTTTTATGAGGCTTATAAAAATTTTGTAACCTCTCCTCCTCAGGAGGTTTGCGTTCCTTGTAATGGATTGAGTACAGATTTTTCAACAAAAAAAGGATTCCTATGTGGCCTTCCCCTGGACCTTAACTCTCCTAAAATCTTAGTGTTTCCAATATTTGAAGCGTTTGGATGGTCAAAGTTAGGGTCAAAAATTAGTAAAAATTACTTCTACGAAAATGGCTCTCAAAAAACGTTAGAAAAAAAAGAATTATTTGAATATAATAATATCAATAAGAAGGTATTGCAACATAGTACGACTATTGAAGATGGAACAGAATTAAATAGTAGATATTTTTATCATAGCGGTAATTCCGTATATTCAAAGAATAGGATTTCAGAAATTGAAAAAATTGAAAACTATAGAAATGGGAAATTGTTAAATACAAAAAAAATTAATTATAAGAAAGACTGGCCAGGCAATGGGGCTTATCTTCCCAGTCAAATTCAGACTTCTTTAGGAACTCTAAGCTTAGAGAATGAAGTTACCTATGATCGATACGATTCCAAAGGAAACATTCAGCAGTATACTACAAAAGCTGGAGTTTCAACAACCATTATCTGGGGCTATAATCAAACTCAGCCCATTGCCAAAATAGAAGGTGCTAAGCTAGCTGATATTACCCCATCTTTGATCACTACCATTGTCAATGCTTCCAATACTGATGCAGCTAATCCCGCTCAGGAACCTGCGCTCATTACGGCATTAGATAACTTTAGAAAAAATTCAGGTTTATCCAATTACCAGATCACAACGTATACTTACGACCCTTTAATTGGTGTGACCAGTATTACCCCTCCATCAGGAATCAGAGAAGTGTATATCTATGACACCGCTAACAGGCTGAAAGAAATAAGACAGGATTCCAAAACAGGAAATCTGGTCAAAGAATTCAAGTACAATTATAAAAACTAACCCCTGATGAAAAAAATAATTATCCCAATAGGAGCCTTGCTGATCTCAGGATTAGCCCATGCTCAGTTAAGCCCAACAGAAAATTACGTTTATTCCAAAACATATCTTGATTATAATGCCAGTAATCAACCTACCAAAACTGCAGAAACGGTAGAATATTTTGATGGTTTAGGGAGACCTAAACAAATTATTAATATCAAAGCCTCTCCTTTAGGAAGAGATGTGGTTACCCATATTGAATATGACGGCTTTGGAAGACAGGTCAAAGACTTTCTTCCTGTTCCCCAGGCTCAAAGCACCAATGGAGCTATTGTTTCCAATCCTTTAGCTAATGCCACCCAGACCAGCATCTATGGCCAGGAAAAGATCTTTGCAGAAAAGACCCTGGAAAATTCTCCTCTGGATAGAATACTGGAACAGAAACAGGTAGGTAATGCCTGGAACACAAAACCGGTAAAGTTTGACTATGGAACCAATACGGCTACAGAGGTCAGAAAATATGTGACCACCACCACTTTCATGGAAGGAAGAACGAATTCTGTCTTAAAAGTGGCTGCCAATGATGCGAACTCTGCAAGTGGGTTTTATAAAGCCAATCAACTCTATAAAAACTCGGTAAAGGATGAAGATGGCAATGAAACCATAGAGTTTAAAAATGGCCAGGGTCAAACTGTCTTAGTCAGAAAAGTATTAGGAGCCGGTCAGAATGCAGATACCTATTATATCTATAATGAATATAATCAATTGGCTTTTGTCCTTCCGCCCGAAGGATCAAATGCTGCTAAAAGCTTAGGTGTAGGGGTTCAGTTTTTAGATGGGTTTTTGATTAATCACTGTTACCAGTATCATTATGATGGGAAAAACAGGCTAGTACAAAAGAAACTTCCGGGTAAAGAATGGGAACATATGGTGTATGATAAAGCTGACCGTCTTATTATGACTCAAGATGCAGAAATGCGTAAGACCAATAAATGGCTGATCACTAAATATGATCAGTTGGGAAGAGTTGCCTATACTGGAATTTTAACTGGGAACAATAGAATGGATAGGCAGACTCAGGCAGGAAATTTAGCTATTATTGAATCAAGGGAATCTGGTGGATTTATCCGCAATGGAATGCGTATCTATTATAGTAACAGCCACTTCTCTAATATAGAGACGGTTTTGAGTGTGAATTACTACGATACCTATCCTCCGGGATCTCCTGCAGTAACCAATGTTTTTAATCATCAGCTTTTAGCTGATAACCCTTCACAGGATCGTTCCACCAAAGGATTACCTTTAGCCTCGTACATTAAAAATATAGAAGATGATGCCTGGACCCGAAACTTCACCTGGTATAATTCCAAAGGTCAGGTAATGGGAAGCAGAAGCATTAATCATTTAGGAGGATATACCATTCTTAACCATCAGCTTGATTTTTCTGGCACACCTCTTAGAACCAGTACCTATCATAAAAGGTTGGCTGGTGATGCCGAAAGACAGATACACGAATACTTCACGTATGACCATCAGAACAGACTTCTGATGCATCGACATAAAGTAGGGCCTAATCCTCTTGAGATTTTAGCCCAGAATAAATACAATGAGCTTTCCCAGTTGGAAAATAAGAAAGTGGGTGGAGTTAGTGCTGCTGCACCACTTCAGCAGGTAGATTATCAATACAATATCCGAGGCTGGGTGACTCATATGAATGATCCTGCTAACCTGGGAACTGATTTGTTTGGGTATAAAATGAAGTACAATCAGGTAGAAGGATTACAAACGCCAAATGTTAGCTTTTCTAATCTGAAGGTACTCCCTAAGTTTAATGGAAATATTGCTGAAGTCGACTGGAAGACGGCATCTTCTCCTAATGATAATTTAAGAAGATATGGGTATGTATATGATGGTTTAAATAGATTACTGGCAGGATTTTATCAAAGAGATACCAATCCATCAGCAAGAGAATATTTTGAAAAGATGGATTATGATTTGAATGGCAATATTACGAATCTCAAAAGATCAGCCAATATACAATCTGGAAATACTGCAGCATTAATTGATGATCTTACCTATACTTACAATGGGAATAGGCTCAATAAAGTTACGGATGCAACCCAAAGCTCTTTAGGGTATCCGGCAGGTGGAGGAGCAACCATTGCCTATGATCTGAATGGAAATATGATCAGTCATCCTGATAAAGACATTAGTAAGATTATTTATAATTATTTGAATTTGCCTAACAATATGACAAAAGGGACAGGCAGATTGAGCCAGATTACCAATTACGTTTATCGGGCTGATGGCGTAAAGATTAGAAAGAATAGTTCTGGAGGGATAATGCTTGGAATGAATCAAACAGAATATTTGGATGGGTTTCAATATAGTTTTGAAAATTTAGAAGTATGTTTAGGGTGTACTCCACCTGCACCCGAACTACAATTTGTTCCAACCTCAGAGGGCTATTATGATTTTGTAAAAAATAAGTATATTTACCACTATACGGATCATTTAGGTAATGTGAGATTAAGTTATACCAGAAACAATACAGCCATAGAAGTTATTGAAGAAAATAACTTCTACCCATTTGGATTAAAGCATGAGGGATATAATCCTTTGAATGGAAATCCGGCTTATCAATATAAGTACAATGGTAAGGAGTTGCAGGAGACTGGGATGTATGATTATGGAGCAAGATTCTATATGCCTGACTTGGGAAGATGGGGCGTGGTGGATCCGCTGGCGGAGAAAATGACAAGACATAGTCCTTATAACTATGCTTTTAATAATCCTTTGAGATTTATTGACCCTGATGGAAGGCAAGGAACGGATTGGGTACACAATAGACAAACAAATAGTGTTTATTGGAATGAAAATGCAACAAGCCAAGCAACAGCAGGAGAAAATGAAACTTATTTAGGTAAATCTGGGACATATACAACGGAGAATGGGTCTACAACTGCCTTAAATTCTGATGGTTCATATACCAATAACTCTTTATTGGGAGGAATGGGGATAATGAATAATTTAGATCCTTTAATTCAAGCAGGTGATTCCGCATCAGCAATGAGTGTCGCTGCTTTTGGTACTCCTGATAATGGTTCGTATATAAGAGAAACTCCTGCATCCAATTCAACGGAAGCAGCAATGGGAAATCCATCGGGGCAGTTAGCTGTTGCGGGTCTATATGGATTGCAAGGAGCAGCTGCAGAAATTGGATTTTCTAAGGCATTAGGAGCAGTAGCAAAAGTTGCAACTACTTCAGATGGGTTCTTATTTGGAAGTATTAATATGAAAGCTCCTTTTGATATTCCTGCTCAAAGATTTGGGCAAATGTCTATTGGGAAGAGTGATTTCTGGGGTGTAAGAGTTGGAACTAGTGAATTTGCAAATAGAACAGTAGTGGCAATAAAGCAAGAGTGGAATCCTTTAACTCAATATACATCTGGTATAGTTCCTAAAGGAACTCCAATTAAAATAGGAATAGTTGGACCTCAAGGTGGAGGATTTTATACAGGAGGCTCTATCCAGTTTTTGACAGAATCTAAAAGTGTAGTAAATCAAGCAACTAAAATTATTCCTCGTTAAAAATTATGAAACTTGAAACCCCAATAAGTTTTAGACTAAAAATAAATCTTCCAAATAAAAAAGAAGTTTTATATCACGATCTATACGAAATTTGTCAAGGTTGTCCGGAAGTTGGAAAATTGTCTATTGATGGAAATCTGATAAAAAGAGAAATATTTGGAGGTCCGTTATTATATGAGAATGGATTTATTTATATTCCTTGTTTTAGAAAAAAATGGTTTAACTCTGGATTTTATTTGGTCAAAATAAATACTTCTACATTAGAATTTACTGTAATATCAGATATGTATCAAATAATAGATTTAATAAAAATCGAGAATGATAGTATTTATTTTTATGATAACTTAGAACAAAGTGAGATTAGAGAAATCTCTTTAAAAAAAATTACTCATTAATATTTCAAAAATGAAAAACTTATTGTTTTTTTTGACTTTAATATTAAGTTTAATGTTGAATGCACAAGAAATTAAACTTAATGATTTTAAGCTTATTGCTTATGATATTGAAGCCAAAAACGTTTCAATTTTATCATATTCAACATTGGATAAAAACGGAAAATTGAATGTCTATTTAAAAAGACACAAGGATACTGTTTTTTATTCCTATCAACTTACGAATGAAGAAGTTGAAAAAGTAAATCAATTATCTTTTGGAAAATTACAAGATTTTGTAGTACGCAAAAAGCTAGATAAAAGTACGTATTATGCAGGAAATAGAAATTATATTAATTTTAAAGTAAAAAATAATAATGAAAAACTTTGTTTTATTCCTCCTTTTATGAGCTCTAGCTTCAATGATATTATAGATTTACTTAAGGAAAAAGTATATAAACAAGATGATTCCGCAAGAATATCAGAATTTGAAATTAATTTTGATCAAATTAAGAATGATATTCAAAAACAAAATGAGATAGATAATTATTTACCAGAAAAATCTCTTCCTCCAATTAGAAAATAAAATTACAAACAAAAACCCACTGCAATTGTAGTGGGTTTTGTATTTTTATAGTGTTCTGTTTGTATAAGGAAACTGAACTAAAGTGCAGCAATATTTTTAATTTTAAGAGCCTGAATAAACCCATCTACTACAGAAAGCAAATGTTTTTTATTTTCAGGATCAAGTTTTTCGATGTCGTTGAAACGGTTGAGCATTGCAGGATCTTTAAAAATATTTACTTCTTCTGTCTCTCCCAAAAGATAACCAACTGTAGTTCCTAAAATCTTAGCAATATTTTTAGCCACCCCAATAGAAGGAATCATCTCATCACGTTCATACTTTCCGATTACAGAGTAAGAAGTATTTAAAATCCCTGCTAAATCCTTTTGGGAAAGGTTTTTAGCTTCTCTGCATTCTCTTAATTTTTTACCGAACGAATCCATTATTTATATCTTTTAAGGTATTAAACCACTGTATTTTATTAATAATAAGCAAATATAAATACTTTATAAGGTAAATAAAAATCTAATAATTTTTGCAAAATAGATTTTATAATATACCTTTGTACTCAATAAGGTATATAAAACTTTTTCAAAATATTTTTTATTTATGGAAATCTCCGCTATCAAAGAACGTTTAAGTTTATCAGAGGTTCTACAGTATTACAACTTGCAACCCCAAAATAATATGCTTAAATGTTTTATGCACGATGATAAAACGGCAAGTCTTCAGGTGAATCTGGAAAAGAACTTTTACAAATGCCACAGTTGTGGAAAAACCGGCGATGTTATCCAGTTTATAGAAGATTACGAAAAGCTAACGAAACATGAAGCGATAAAGAAAGCACAAAGTTTAATCAGTTCTGAAATGTCAATTATAAAAAATCCTACAAAAGAAAAAAATAATCATTTGTCCGACACGGACTTTTTAGAAAACACATTTAGTTATTTTAGGAAAGCTTTGTATTGTAGCGTTCCTGCAAAACAATATATTGAGAAAAGGAATCTTGACAACTCCATTTTAGAGATTGGTTACAACAGCGGTCAGTTCCATCACGGAGAAAGGAAAAGCGAAGAATTAATCAGCAATGCTTTGGAAGTTGGATTATTACAGGATAAAGGACTTGTCAACAACAGAACAGGAGAAAAAGGCTACAGTATTTTTGCGAATAAGTGTATTGCTTTTCCTTTGAAGAATAAAGAAAATGAAATCGTAAGCTTTTATTTTAGAGCAATCGTAGAGAACAAAAACGGAAAACATTTTTATCTGAAGAATCGTTCCGGAATTTATCCGGGATATCCAAAAGCAGAAACTAAAAAACTGATATTAACAGAAGCAATTATCGATTGTGCGAGCTTGCTTCAGATAAAAGAAATACGGGACAATTACAGTGTAATAAGTTGCTTTGGAACAAACGGATTGAATGAAGAAATTTTAACAGCCATCAAAGAACTCAAAGAATTAGAGGAAATTATTTTTTGTTTTGATAATGACGATGCAGGAAAGAAAGCCGTTAAGAAATATGCAGAAGAATTTAAGAGTTACAAAGTATCAACGGTAGAACTTCCGAACAATGATATAAATGAGACATTACAGTTACACGATGAAAGTATTTTTAAAGAACTGTTAGAAAAAAGAAAAGATATTTTTCTTTCAACTGAAAAAATAAAAGTTACTGTAGAGAAATCTGCGGAATCTGCGCCATCAGCGAGAGAACCAAAAGCAGAACCGAAAACAGCAGTAGATTTTTTACAGCAAAAAGAATTATTAACATCCTTAAATCAGCTCATAGAAAAAGCCGGAATTATCGGCGAAGAAAACAGCAGACTCCTTTTATTTTTAATCACGATCAGTTATTTAAACAGAAGTCCGTTACACGGAATTGTACAGGGAAGTTCAGGAAGCGGAAAAACGCACATTATCAGCAGAATTGCAGACATGATGCCACAGGAAGATGTGTTGAGATTTACAAGAATTACAGAATCAAGTTTGTATAATTGGGGCGAGTTCGATCTGTTCCAAAAGATCATTATCATTGAAGATTTAGACGGTTTAAAGGAAGATGCATTGTATGCGTTGAGAGAATTTATCAGCAACCAGGTTTTAAGAAGTTCGGTTACTATTAAGGATAAAAAGGGAAATAATAAATCGAGTCATAAGATCGTAAAAGGTCAGTTTAGCAGTTTATCGGCAACAACAAAAGGAGAATTGTATGAGGATAATATGAACCGCAGCTTTATTGTAGCAGTCAACGAAAGCGAGGAACAGACAGAGAAAATCATCAGTTATCAGAACCGCAGAAATGCCGGAGAAATTAATAAAAACGGAGAAGAGAAGGCTGTTGGCTTTATACAAAAAATCATCAGGAATTTAAAACATTATGAGGTTATCAATCCATATGCGACACAAATACAATTGCCTAGTAATGTAAAGAATAAGAGACGATTAAATGAAATGTTTCAAAGTATTATCAAGCAAATTACACTTTTGTATCAATATCAGAGAGAAATAAAAAACGATTATTTAATTACTGAGATTGAAGATATCGAGAACGCTGTAGAAATACTATTTGAGAGTATTATTTTAAAGATTGACGAGCTAGACGGAAGTTTAAGGCAGTTCTTTGAAAAGTTGAAAAAAGCCTTTAAAGAAGATCAGTTCTCAAGGTTTGATGCAATGGAAATTACAGGATTTAAAAAGACACAATTACAGTTTTATCTGAACGAATTGGTAAGACTAGAATATTTAAAGCAAATCGGTTTTGCGAATAAAGGATTTAAATATAAAATCTCATATAACGATAATATACAGAGAGTTAGAAAAGAATTGAAAGAATCTTTTACAAAGCAATTGGAACAATTAAAATTGAACGCTATCGAACGCTAAACGGAAACCAAACGAACACTAGAATACTTATAAATACCGATGAATAAAGAGAAATCGATTAGCGTTCGGAAAAACACAAATATTACACAAGTAAATCGGTTATAGATGGAAAACTTCAAGAGATATTTAGAACTCAGGAATTATCAGAAAAGGAATGTTATCAAGATTTTATCAATGGTTCAGGAGTATAGAAATTATATAGAAAGAGGAAATCTTCCAACAGAATATATTAATTATTTAAAGCAGAGAAAACACAAAACTCAACCTCATAAAAACCTTAATGTAAGTACCATAAACAATCATCTTTTTGCACTTAAAATCTATAAAAATTATCAGAAAGAAATCCTGCAGAAAGAAACGAATCTTATCATCTGCAGAAGTTTTAAAACTGATCTTGCAACAATAGAAGTCCTTAGTCCGGAGGAAGTACAGATCCTATTTGAAAGTACGATAAATACAAGAGATAAAGCTGTTTTAGCAAGCTTATATTATTTAGGATTAAGAATCGGAGAAGCCGCCGAATTACTATTCGAAGATGTAGATTTAAAAGACGGAAAAGTTCTGGTAAGAAAATCGAAAACAGGATATCAGAGAGAAGTTCCCATACACAGCAAAGCAACAGAAATTTTTGAAGAATATCTAAAAATAAGAGAGCATAAAGGAGATTGTTTTTTACAAGGGCAAAAAGGAAATTTAACCCCTTCAGGAATAGAATTTATTATAGAAAAGCTCGCCAAAAAAAGTAAAATAAAAAAGAGAATCTATCCACATTTATTACGACACAGTATTGCTACTCATTTATTAAAAAACGGAATGGAACTTATAAAGGTCAGCAGATTTTTAGGGCATAGAAGTTTGGAAAGCACACAGATATACACCCATATATAGACAAGATGAAAGAGTTTATCCATTATCTGAGGGATCAATATCACTCCACAGAAAAGACGCTTATAGAAAAAGAAAAACAGATTGTATTATGGAAAAAGTTATGTTCCAGGAAACAGAATTTTGACAGAATAACGACTCAGGAATTATTAAAAATTATAGAATTACAACAGAAAAAATATCAATTAAATACGATCAACACTCAGATCAGAAGTATAGAACAATACTTTGAATATTTACAGTTTACAGGAAAAAGAAAAGATCATCCGCTAAAGAATTTTAGAATAAAAACACCAAAGAAAGCTTTAATTACAGGGTTTTTAAGTGAAGAGGAATTACGGGATATAGAGAAGAATTTTAAAGAAAGAAAATATAAAAGAGGACAGTTTGATTTATTTGGAAAAAGGAATCAGATTATATTAGGACTCATAATTTATCAAGGCTTAAATACAGGGAGTTTAAGAGAATTAAAAGTAAGAGATATTGATCTGGAAAAAGGAATGATCAGAGTTCCGGAAGCTACAGAAAACCGTGTAAAAGAAAGAATTTTACCATTAGAAGCTCCGCAGATTTTAGAACTTTATAAATACATTACAGAAACAAGAACGGAATTATTACAGATATCAAAAACCGTAAAAGAAACCGAAAAGCTTTTTATTACAAGCGAAAACACAAGATTTAGCAGCATTACAAAACAGATTCGGAAACAAATTAATATTCAGAGTTTACAGCAGATCAGAAACAGCAGGATCAATTTATGGCTCAAGCAATATAATTTAAGAGAAGTTCAATACAAAGCAGGATTTAGATATTTAAGAAGCCTGGAATATTTTAATCAAACCGAACTCGAAAACCTGAAACAGGAACTTGAAAAATACGTCTCTTAAAATGAATAGATTACAGAGTTACAGAATTACAAAATGGATTATTTACCCTGTTTGTAATTTTGTAATACTGTAATTAAAAGATTAAATTTAATACGCCACAGCAAATTACATAATCAAAATTATACGCACGGCCAGCGTCAGACGTTGCCCTCCATTCCGCAAGCTTCATTCCGTGCAAAATCCCTCAGTGCCTATAATTTGGGATTATGTAAAATGCTTTCCTATGCTTCATACAAAGTATTCCGCAGCCAACGCTCTGTGGTCTTTGATTGGAATTTTAGCCGACAAAACCACTGGAAAACGAAGTCGGAAAACAACCCGCAGTCGGGAAAAGAATGTGGATTTGTGGATAAATCCAACGCTAAAGCCCGCACCGATTTTACCCACAAGTCCACATTTACAACACCGCCCAACAATAGAAATCTTAGTCTAAAAATCTTCTTAAAATTACCATCTGATGCAAGATGTGCTTTTGTACGGACAAGACTATTCCTGCCCAGAAGCTGGGAGTCTTATTTTTTTCAATTGAAAGAAAAATCTATACGGAAAAACAATGGAATTTATTTTTTCAACTGAATAAATTTTTATCTTTGGAAGAAGCGACAGAAGAGTGATCAAAAAATAAACAGTCGCGTGAAGAAAAATGAAGCAGGCAAATCCTAAAAAATGCAGTAGACTACGGAATGTATGATTATGGAGCAAGATTCTATATGCCTGACTTGGGAAGATGGGGCGTGGTGGATCCGCTGGCGGAGAAAATGACAAGACATAGTCCTTATAACTATGCTTTTAATAATCCTTTGAGATTTATTGACCCTGATGGAAGGCAAGGAACGGATTGGGTACACAATAGACAAACAAATAGTGTTTATTGGAATGAAAATGCAACAAGCCAAGCAACAGCAGGAGAAAATGAAACTTATTTAGGTAAATCTGGGACATATACAACGGAGAATGGGTCTACAACTGCCTTAAATTCTGATGGTTCATATACCAATAACTCTTTATTGGGAGGAATGGGGATAATGAATAATTTAGATCCTTTAATTCAAGCAGGTGATTCCGCATCAGCAATGAGTGTCGCTGCTTTTGGTACTCCTGATAATGGTTCGTATATAAGAGAAACTCCTGCATCCAATTCAACGGAAGCAGCAATGGGAAATCCATCGGGGCAGTTAGCTGTTGCGGGTCTATATGGATTGCAAGGAGCAGCTGCAGAAATTGGATTTTCTAAGGCATTAGGAGCAGTAGCAAAAGTTGCAACTACTTCAGATGGGTTCTTATTTGGAAGTATTAATATGAAAGCTCCTTTTGATATTCCTGCTCAAAGATTTGGGCAAATGTCTATTGGGAAGAGTGATTTCTGGGGTGTAAGAGTTGGAACTAGTGAATTTGCAAATAGAACAGTAGTGGCAATAAAGCAAGAGTGGAATCCTTTAACTCAATATACATCTGGTATAGTTCCTAAAGGAACTCCAATTAAAATAGGAATAGTTGGACCTCAAGGTGGAGGATTTTATACAGGAGGCTCTATCCAGTTTTTGACAGAATCTAAAAGTGTAGTAAATCAAGCAACTAAAATTATTCCTCGTTAAAAATTATGAAACTTGAAACCCCAATAAGTTTTAGACTAAAAATAAATCTTCCAAATAAAAAAGAAGTTTTATATCACGATCTATACGAAATTTGTCAAGGTTGTCCGGAAGTTGGAAAATTGTCTATTGATGGAAATCTGATAAAAAGAGAAATATTTGGAGGTCCGTTATTATATGAGAATGGATTTATTTATATTCCTTGTTTTAGAAAAAAATGGTTTAACTCTGGATTTTATTTGGTCAAAATAAATACTTCTACATTAGAATTTACTGTAATATCAGATATGTATCAAATAATAGATTTAATAAAAATCGAGAATGATAGTATTTATTTTTATGATAACTTAGAACAAAGTGAGATTAGAGAAATCTCTTTAAAAAAAATTACTCATTAATATTTCAAAAATGAAAAACTTATTGTTTTTTTTGACTTTAATATTAAGTTTAATGTTGAATGCACAAGAAATTAAACTTAATGATTTTAAGCTTATTGCTTATGATATTGAAGCCAAAAACGTTTCAATTTTATCATATTCAACATTGGATAAAAACGGAAAATTGAATGTCTATTTAAAAAGACACAAGGATACTGTTTTTTATTCCTATCAACTTACGAATGAAGAAGTTGAAAAAGTAAATCAATTATCTTTTGGAAAATTACAAGATTTTGTAGTACGCAAAAAGCTAGATAAAAGTACGTATTATGCAGGAAATAGAAATTATATTAATTTTAAAGTAAAAAATAATAATGAAAAACTTTGTTTTATTCCTCCTTTTATGAGCTCTAGCTTCAATGATATTATAGATTTACTTAAGGAAAAAGTATATAAACAAGATGATTCCGCAAGAATATCAGAATTTGAAATTAATTTTGATCAAATTAAGAATGATATTCAAAAACAAAATGAGATAGATAATTATTTACCAGAAAAATCTCTTCCTCCAATTAGAAAATAAAATTACAAACAAAAACCCACTGCAATTGTAGTGGGTTTTGTATTTTTATAGTGTTCTGTTTGTATAAGGAAACTGAACTAAAGTGCAGCAATATTTTTAATTTTAAGAGCCTGAATAAACCCATCTACTACAGAAAGCAAATGTTTTTTATTTTCAGGATCAAGTTTTTCGATGTCGTTGAAACGGTTGAGCATTGCAGGATCTTTAAAAATATTTACTTCTTCTGTCTCTCCCAAAAGATAACCAACTGTAGTTCCTAAAATCTTAGCAATATTTTTAGCCACCCCAATAGAAGGAATCATCTCATCACGTTCATACTTTCCGATTACAGAGTAAGAAGTATTTAAAATCCCTGCTAAATCCTTTTGGGAAAGGTTTTTAGCTTCTCTGCATTCTCTTAATTTTTTACCGAACGAATCCATTATTTATATCTTTTAAGGTATTAAACCACTGTATTTTATTAATAATAAGCAAATATAAATACTTTATAAGGTAAATAAAAATCTAATAATTTTTGCAAAATAGATTTTATAATATACCTTTGTACTCAATAAGGTATATAAAACTTTTTCAAAATATTTTTTATTTATGGAAATCTCCGCTATCAAAGAACGTTTAAGTTTATCAGAGGTTCTACAGTATTACAACTTGCAACCCCAAAATAATATGCTTAAATGTTTTATGCACGATGATAAAACGGCAAGTCTTCAGGTGAATCTGGAAAAGAACTTTTACAAATGCCACAGTTGTGGAAAAACCGGCGATGTTATCCAGTTTATAGAAGATTACGAAAAGCTAACGAAACATGAAGCGATAAAGAAAGCACAAAGTTTAATCAGTTCTGAAATGTCAATTATAAAAAATCCTACAAAAGAAAAAAATAATCATTTGTCCGACACGGACTTTTTAGAAAACACATTTAGTTATTTTAGGAAAGCTTTGTATTGTAGCGTTCCTGCAAAACAATATATTGAGAAAAGGAATCTTGACAACTCCATTTTAGAGATTGGTTACAACAGCGGTCAGTTCCATCACGGAGAAAGGAAAAGCGAAGAATTAATCAGCAATGCTTTGGAAGTTGGATTATTACAGGATAAAGGACTTGTCAACAACAGAACAGGAGAAAAAGGCTACAGTATTTTTGCGAATAAGTGTATTGCTTTTCCTTTGAAGAATAAAGAAAATGAAATCGTAAGCTTTTATTTTAGAGCAATCGTAGAGAACAAAAACGGAAAACATTTTTATCTGAAGAATCGTTCCGGAATTTATCCGGGATATCCAAAAGCAGAAACTAAAAAACTGATATTAACAGAAGCAATTATCGATTGTGCGAGCTTGCTTCAGATAAAAGAAATACGGGACAATTACAGTGTAATAAGTTGCTTTGGAACAAACGGATTGAATGAAGAAATTTTAACAGCCATCAAAGAACTCAAAGAATTAGAGGAAATTATTTTTTGTTTTGATAATGACGATGCAGGAAAGAAAGCCGTTAAGAAATATGCAGAAGAATTTAAGAGTTACAAAGTATCAACGGTAGAACTTCCGAACAATGATATAAATGAGACATTACAGTTACACGATGAAAGTATTTTTAAAGAACTGTTAGAAAAAAGAAAAGATATTTTTCTTTCAACTGAAAAAATAAAAGTTACTGTAGAGAAATCTGCGGAATCTGCGCCATCAGCGAGAGAACCAAAAGCAGAACCGAAAACAGCAGTAGATTTTTTACAGCAAAAAGAATTATTAACATCCTTAAATCAGCTCATAGAAAAAGCCGGAATTATCGGCGAAGAAAACAGCAGACTCCTTTTATTTTTAATCACGATCAGTTATTTAAACAGAAGTCCGTTACACGGAATTGTACAGGGAAGTTCAGGAAGCGGAAAAACGCACATTATCAGCAGAATTGCAGACATGATGCCACAGGAAGATGTGTTGAGATTTACAAGAATTACAGAATCAAGTTTGTATAATTGGGGCGAGTTCGATCTGTTCCAAAAGATCATTATCATTGAAGATTTAGACGGTTTAAAGGAAGATGCATTGTATGCGTTGAGAGAATTTATCAGCAACCAGGTTTTAAGAAGTTCGGTTACTATTAAGGATAAAAAGGGAAATAATAAATCGAGTCATAAGATCGTAAAAGGTCAGTTTAGCAGTTTATCGGCAACAACAAAAGGAGAATTGTATGAGGATAATATGAACCGCAGCTTTATTGTAGCAGTCAACGAAAGCGAGGAACAGACAGAGAAAATCATCAGTTATCAGAACCGCAGAAATGCCGGAGAAATTAATAAAAACGGAGAAGAGAAGGCTGTTGGCTTTATACAAAAAATCATCAGGAATTTAAAACATTATGAGGTTATCAATCCATATGCGACACAAATACAATTGCCTAGTAATGTAAAGAATAAGAGACGATTAAATGAAATGTTTCAAAGTATTATCAAGCAAATTACACTTTTGTATCAATATCAGAGAGAAATAAAAAACGATTATTTAATTACTGAGATTGAAGATATCGAGAACGCTGTAGAAATACTATTTGAGAGTATTATTTTAAAGATTGACGAGCTAGACGGAAGTTTAAGGCAGTTCTTTGAAAAGTTGAAAAAAGCCTTTAAAGAAGATCAGTTCTCAAGGTTTGATGCAATGGAAATTACAGGATTTAAAAAGACACAATTACAGTTTTATCTGAACGAATTGGTAAGACTAGAATATTTAAAGCAAATCGGTTTTGCGAATAAAGGATTTAAATATAAAATCTCATATAACGATAATATACAGAGAGTTAGAAAAGAATTGAAAGAATCTTTTACAAAGCAATTGGAACAATTAAAATTGAACGCTATCGAACGCTAAACGGAAACCAAACGAACACTAGAATACTTATAAATACCGATGAATAAAGAGAAATCGATTAGCGTTCGGAAAAACACAAATATTACACAAGTAAATCGGTTATAGATGGAAAACTTCAAGAGATATTTAGAACTCAGGAATTATCAGAAAAGGAATGTTATCAAGATTTTATCAATGGTTCAGGAGTATAGAAATTATATAGAAAGAGGAAATCTTCCAACAGAATATATTAATTATTTAAAGCAGAGAAAACACAAAACTCAACCTCATAAAAACCTTAATGTAAGTACCATAAACAATCATCTTTTTGCACTTAAAATCTATAAAAATTATCAGAAAGAAATCCTGCAGAAAGAAACGAATCTTATCATCTGCAGAAGTTTTAAAACTGATCTTGCAACAATAGAAGTCCTTAGTCCGGAGGAAGTACAGATCCTATTTGAAAGTACGATAAATACAAGAGATAAAGCTGTTTTAGCAAGCTTATATTATTTAGGATTAAGAATCGGAGAAGCCGCCGAATTACTATTCGAAGATGTAGATTTAAAAGACGGAAAAGTTCTGGTAAGAAAATCGAAAACAGGATATCAGAGAGAAGTTCCCATACACAGCAAAGCAACAGAAATTTTTGAAGAATATCTAAAAATAAGAGAGCATAAAGGAGATTGTTTTTTACAAGGGCAAAAAGGAAATTTAACCCCTTCAGGAATAGAATTTATTATAGAAAAGCTCGCCAAAAAAAGTAAAATAAAAAAGAGAATCTATCCACATTTATTACGACACAGTATTGCTACTCATTTATTAAAAAACGGAATGGAACTTATAAAGGTCAGCAGATTTTTAGGGCATAGAAGTTTGGAAAGCACACAGATATACACCCATATATAGACAAGATGAAAGAGTTTATCCATTATCTGAGGGATCAATATCACTCCACAGAAAAGACGCTTATAGAAAAAGAAAAACAGATTGTATTATGGAAAAAGTTATGTTCCAGGAAACAGAATTTTGACAGAATAACGACTCAGGAATTATTAAAAATTATAGAATTACAACAGAAAAAATATCAATTAAATACGATCAACACTCAGATCAGAAGTATAGAACAATACTTTGAATATTTACAGTTTACAGGAAAAAGAAAAGATCATCCGCTAAAGAATTTTAGAATAAAAACACCAAAGAAAGCTTTAATTACAGGGTTTTTAAGTGAAGAGGAATTACGGGATATAGAGAAGAATTTTAAAGAAAGAAAATATAAAAGAGGACAGTTTGATTTATTTGGAAAAAGGAATCAGATTATATTAGGACTCATAATTTATCAAGGCTTAAATACAGGGAGTTTAAGAGAATTAAAAGTAAGAGATATTGATCTGGAAAAAGGAATGATCAGAGTTCCGGAAGCTACAGAAAACCGTGTAAAAGAAAGAATTTTACCATTAGAAGCTCCGCAGATTTTAGAACTTTATAAATACATTACAGAAACAAGAACGGAATTATTACAGATATCAAAAACCGTAAAAGAAACCGAAAAGCTTTTTATTACAAGCGAAAACACAAGATTTAGCAGCATTACAAAACAGATTCGGAAACAAATTAATATTCAGAGTTTACAGCAGATCAGAAACAGCAGGATCAATTTATGGCTCAAGCAATATAATTTAAGAGAAGTTCAATACAAAGCAGGATTTAGATATTTAAGAAGCCTGGAATATTTTAATCAAACCGAACTCGAAAACCTGAAACAGGAACTTGAAAAATACGTCTCTTAAAATGAATAGATTACAGAGTTACAGAATTACAAAATGGATTATTTACCCTGTTTGTAATTTTGTAATACTGTAATTAAAAGATTAAATTTAATACGCCACAGCAAATTACATAATCAAAATTATACGCACGGCCAGCGTCAGACGTTGCCCTCCATTCCGCAAGCTTCATTCCGTGCAAAATCCCTCAGTGCCTATAATTTGGGATTATGTAAAATGCTTTCCTATGCTTCATACAAAGTATTCCGCAGCCAACGCTCTGTGGTCTTTGATTGGAATTTTAGCCGACAAAACCACTGGAAAACGAAGTCGGAAAACAACCCGCAGTCGGGAAAAGAATGTGGATTTGTGGATAAATCCAACGCTAAAGCCCGCACCGATTTTACCCACAAGTCCACATTTACAACACCGCCCAACAATAGAAATCTTAGTCTAAAAATCTTCTTAAAATTACCATCTGATGCAAGATGTGCTTTTGTACGGACAAGACTATTCCTGCCCAGAAGCTGGGAGTCTTATTTTTTTCAATTGAAAGAAAAATCTATACGGAAAAACAATGGAATTTATTTTTTCAACTGAATAAATTTTTATCTTTGGAAGAAGCGACAGAAGAGTGATCAAAAAATAAACAGTCGCGTGAAGAAAAATGAAGCAGGCAAATCCTAAAAAATGCAGTAGACTACGGAATGTATGATTATGGAGCAAGATTCTATATGCCTGACTTGGGAAGATGGGGCGTGGTGGATCCGCTGGCGGAGAAAATGACAAGACATAGTCCTTATAACTATGCTTTTAATAATCCTTTGAGATTTATTGACCCTGATGGAAGGCAAGGAACGGATTGGGTACACAATAGACAAACAAATAGTGTTTATTGGAATGAAAATGCAACAAGCCAAGCAACAGCAGGAGAAAATGAAACTTATTTAGGTAAATCTGGGACATATACAACGGAGAATGGGTCTACAACTGCCTTAAATTCTGATGGTTCATATACCAATAACTCTTTATTGGGAGGAATGGGGATAATGAATAATTTAGATCCTTTAATTCAAGCAGGTGATTCCGCATCAGCAATGAGTGTCGCTGCTTTTGGTACTCCTGATAATGGTTCGTATATAAGAGAAACTCCTGCATCCAATTCAACGGAAGCAGCAATGGGAAATCCATCGGGGCAGTTAGCTGTTGCGGGTCTATATGGATTGCAAGGAGCAGCTGCAGAAATTGGATTTTCTAAGGCATTAGGAGCAGTAGCAAAAGTTGCAACTACTTCAGATGGGTTCTTATTTGGAAGTATTAATATGAAAGCTCCTTTTGATATTCCTGCTCAAAGATTTGGGCAAATGTCTATTGGGAAGAGTGATTTCTGGGGTGTAAGAGTTGGAACTAGTGAATTTGCAAATAGAACAGTAGTGGCAATAAAGCAAGAGTGGAATCCTTTAACTCAATATACATCTGGTATAGTTCCTAAAGGAACTCCAATTAAAATAGGAATAGTTGGACCTCAAGGTGGAGGATTTTATACAGGAGGCTCTATCCAGTTTTTGACAGAATCTAAAAGTGTAGTAAATCAAGCAACTAAAATTATTCCTCGTTAAAAATTATGAAACTTGAAACCCCAATAAGTTTTAGACTAAAAATAAATCTTCCAAATAAAAAAGAAGTTTTATATCACGATCTATACGAAATTTGTCAAGGTTGTCCGGAAGTTGGAAAATTGTCTATTGATGGAAATCTGATAAAAAGAGAAATATTTGGAGGTCCGTTATTATATGAGAATGGATTTATTTATATTCCTTGTTTTAGAAAAAAATGGTTTAACTCTGGATTTTATTTGGTCAAAATAAATACTTCTACATTAGAATTTACTGTAATATCAGATATGTATCAAATAATAGATTTAATAAAAATCGAGAATGATAGTATTTATTTTTATGATAACTTAGAACAAAGTGAGATTAGAGAAATCTCTTTAAAAAAAATTACTCATTAATATTTCAAAAATGAAAAACTTATTGTTTTTTTTGACTTTAATATTAAGTTTAATGTTGAATGCACAAGAAATTAAACTTAATGATTTTAAGCTTATTGCTTATGATATTGAAGCCAAAAACGTTTCAATTTTATCATATTCAACATTGGATAAAAACGGAAAATTGAATGTCTATTTAAAAAGACACAAGGATACTGTTTTTATTCCTATCAACTTACGAATGAAGAAGTTGAAAAAGTAAATCAATTATCTTTTGGAAAATTACAAGATTTTGTAGTACGCAAAAAGCTAGATAAAAGTACGTATTATGCAGGAAATAGAAATTATATTAATTTTAAAGTAAAAATAATAATGAAAAACTTTGTTTTATTCCTCCTTTTATGAGCTCTAGCTTCAATGATATTATAGATTTACTTAAGGAAAAAGTATATAAACAAGATGATTCCGCAAGAATATCAGAATTTGAAATTAATTTTGATCAAATTAAGAATGATATTCAAAAACAAAATGAGATAGATAATTATTTACCAGAAAAATCTCTTCCTCCAATTAGAAAATAAAATTACAAACAAAAACCCACTGCAATTGTAGTGGGTTTGTATTTTTATAGTGTTCTGTTTGTATAAGGAAACTGAACTAAAGTGCAGCAATATTTTAATTTTAAGAGCCTGAATAAACCCATCTACTACAGAAAGCAAATGTTTTTATTTTCAGGATCAAGTTTTTCGATGTCGTTGAAACGGTTGAGCATTGCAGGATCTTTAAAAATATTTACTTCTTCTGTCTCTCCCAAAAGATAACCAACTGTAGTTCCTAAAATCTTAGCAATATTTTTAGCCACCCCAATAGAAGGAATCATCTCATCACGTTCATACTTTCCGATTACAGAGTAAGAAGTATTTAAAATCCCTGCTAAATCCTTTGGGAAAGGTTTTAGCTTCTCTGCATTCTCTTAATTTTTACCGAACGAATCCATTATTTATATCTTTAAGGTATTAAACCACTGTATTTATTAATAATAAGCAAATATAAATACTTTATAAGGTAAATAAAAATCTAATAATTTTTGCAAAATAGATTTTATAATATACCTTTGTACTCAATAAGGTATATAAAACTTTTCAAAATATTTTTATTTATGGAAATCTCCGCTATCAAAGAACGTTTAAGTTTATCAGAGGTTCTACAGTATTACAACTTGCAACCCCAAAATAATATGCTTAAATGTTTATGCACGATGATAAAACGGCAAGTCTTCAGGTGAATCTGGAAAAGAACTTTTACAAATGCCACAGTTGTGGAAAAACCGGCGATGTTATCCAGTTTATAGAAGATTACGAAAAGCTAACGAAACATGAAGCGATAAAGAAAGCACAAAGTTTAATCAGTTCTGAAATGTCAATTATAAAAAATCCTACAAAAGAAAAAATAATCATTTGTCCGACACGGACTTTTTAGAAAACACATTTAGTTATTTTAGGAAAGCTTTGTATTGTAGCGTTCCTGCAAAACAATATATTGAGAAAAGGAATCTTGACAACTCCATTTTAGAGATTGGTTACAACAGCGGTCAGTTCCATCACGGAGAAAGGAAAAGCGAAGAATTAATCAGCAATGCTTTGGAAGTTGGATTATTACAGGATAAAGGACTTGTCAACAACAGAACAGGAGAAAAAGGCTACAGTATTTTGCGAATAAGTGTATTGCTTTTCCTTTGAAGAATAAAGAAAATGAAATCGTAAGCTTTATTTTAGAGCAATCGTAGAGAACAAAAACGGAAAACATTTTTATCTGAAGAATCGTTCCGGAATTTATCCGGGATATCCAAAAGCAGAAACTAAAAAACTGATATTAACAGAAGCAATTATCGATTGTGCGAGCTTGCTTCAGATAAAAGAAATACGGGACAATTACAGTGTAATAAGTTGCTTTGGAACAAACGGATTGAATGAAGAAATTTTAACAGCCATCAAAGAACTCAAAGAATTAGAGGAAATTATTTTTGTTTTGATAATGACGATGCAGGAAAGAAAGCCGTTAAGAAATATGCAGAAGAATTAAGAGTTACAAAGTATCAACGGTAGAACTTCCGAACAATGATATAAATGAGACATTACAGTTACACGATGAAAGTATTTTAAAGAACTGTTAGAAAAAAGAAAAGATATTTTCTTTCAACTGAAAAAATAAAAGTTACTGTAGAGAAATCTGCGGAATCTGCGCCATCAGCGAGAGAACCAAAAGCAGAACCGAAAACAGCAGTAGATTTTTACAGCAAAAAGAATTATTAACATCCTTAAATCAGCTCATAGAAAAAGCCGGAATTATCGGCGAAGAAAACAGCAGACTCCTTTTATTTTAATCACGATCAGTTATTTAAACAGAAGTCCGTTACACGGAATTGTACAGGGAAGTTCAGGAAGCGGAAAAACGCACATTATCAGCAGAATTGCAGACATGATGCCACAGGAAGATGTGTTGAGATTTACAAGAATTACAGAATCAAGTTTGTATAATTGGGGCGAGTTCGATCTGTTCCAAAAGATCATTATCATTGAAGATTTAGACGGTTTAAAGGAAGATGCATTGTATGCGTTGAGAGAATTTATCAGCAACCAGGTTTTAAGAAGTTCGGTTACTATTAAGGATAAAAAGGGAAATAATAAATCGAGTCATAAGATCGTAAAAGGTCAGTTTAGCAGTTTATCGGCAACAACAAAAGGAGAATTGTATGAGGATAATATGAACCGCAGCTTTATTGTAGCAGTCAACGAAAGCGAGGAACAGACAGAGAAAATCATCAGTTATCAGAACCGCAGAAATGCCGGAGAAATTAATAAAAACGGAGAAGAGAAGGCTGTTGGCTTTATACAAAAATCATCAGGAATTTAAAACATTATGAGGTTATCAATCCATATGCGACACAAATACAATTGCCTAGTAATGTAAAGAATAAGAGACGATTAAATGAAATGTTTCAAAGTATTATCAAGCAAATTACACTTTGTATCAATATCAGAGAGAAATAAAAAACGATTATTTAATTACTGAGATTGAAGATATCGAGAACGCTGTAGAAATACTATTTGAGAGTATTATTTAAAGATTGACGAGCTAGACGGAAGTTTAAGGCAGTTCTTTGAAAAGTTGAAAAAAGCCTTTAAAGAAGATCAGTTCTCAAGGTTTGATGCAATGGAAATTACAGGATTTAAAAAGACACAATTACAGTTTTATCTGAACGAATTGGTAAGACTAGAATATTTAAAGCAAATCGGTTTTGCGAATAAAGGATTTAAATATAAAATCTCATATAACGATAATATACAGAGAGTTAGAAAAGAATTGAAAGAATCTTTACAAAGCAATTGGAACAATTAAAATTGAACGCTATCGAACGCTAAACGGAAACCAAACGAACACTAGAATACTTATAAATACCGATGAATAAAGAGAAATCGATTAGCGTTCGGAAAAACACAAATATTACACAAGTAAATCGGTTATAGATGGAAAACTTCAAGAGATATTTAGAACTCAGGAATTATCAGAAAAGGAATGTTATCAAGATTTTATCAATGGTTCAGGAGTATAGAAATTATATAGAAAGAGGAAATCTTCCAACAGAATATATTAATTATTTAAAGCAGAGAAAACACAAAACTCAACCTCATAAAAACCTTAATGTAAGTACCATAAACAATCATCTTTTTGCACTTAAAATCTATAAAAATTATCAGAAAGAAATCCTGCAGAAAGAAACGAATCTTATCATCTGCAGAAGTTTTAAAACTGATCTTGCAACAATAGAAGTCCTTAGTCCGGAGGAAGTACAGATCCTATTTGAAAGTACGATAAATACAAGAGATAAAGCTGTTTTAGCAAGCTTATATTATTTAGGATTAAGAATCGGAGAAGCCGCCGAATTACTATTCGAAGATGTAGATTTAAAAGACGGAAAAGTTCTGGTAAGAAAATCGAAAACAGGATATCAGAGAGAAGTTCCCATACACAGCAAAGCAACAGAAATTTTTGAAGAATATCTAAAAATAAGAGAGCATAAAGGAGATTGTTTTTTACAAGGGCAAAAAGGAAATTTAACCCCTTCAGGAATAGAATTTATTATAGAAAAGCTCGCCAAAAAAAGTAAAATAAAAAGAGAATCTATCCACATTTATTACGACACAGTATTGCTACTCATTTATTAAAAAACGGAATGGAACTTATAAAGGTCAGCAGATTTTAGGGCATAGAAGTTTGGAAAGCACACAGATATACACCCATATATAGACAAGATGAAAGAGTTTATCCATTATCTGAGGGATCAATATCACTCCACAGAAAAGACGCTTATAGAAAAAGAAAAACAGATTGTATTATGGAAAAAGTTATGTTCCAGGAAACAGAATTTTGACAGAATAACGACTCAGGAATTATTAAAAATTATAGAATTACAACAGAAAAAATATCAATTAAATACGATCAACACTCAGATCAGAAGTATAGAACAATACTTTGAATATTTACAGTTTACAGGAAAAAGAAAAGATCATCCGCTAAAGAATTTTAGAATAAAAACACCAAAGAAAGCTTTAATTACAGGGTTTTTAAGTGAAGAGGAATTACGGGATATAGAGAAGAATTTTAAAGAAAGAAAATATAAAAGAGGACAGTTTGATTTATTTGGAAAAAGGAATCAGATTATATTAGGACTCATAATTTATCAAGGCTTAAATACAGGGAGTTTAAGAGAATTAAAAGTAAGAGATATTGATCTGGAAAAAGGAATGATCAGAGTTCCGGAAGCTACAGAAAACCGTGTAAAAGAAAGAATTTTACCATTAGAAGCTCCGCAGATTTTAGAACTTTATAAATACATTACAGAAACAAGAACGGAATTATTACAGATATCAAAAACCGTAAAAGAAACCGAAAAGCTTTTTATTACAAGCGAAAACACAAGATTTAGCAGCATTACAAAACAGATTCGGAAACAAATTAATATTCAGAGTTTACAGCAGATCAGAAACAGCAGGATCAATTTATGGCTCAAGCAATATAATTTAAGAGAAGTTCAATACAAAGCAGGATTTAGATATTTAAGAAGCCTGGAATATTTTAATCAAACCGAACTCGAAAACCTGAAACAGGAACTTGAAAAATACGTCTCTTAAAATGAATAGATTACAGAGTTACAGAATTACAAAATGGATTATTTACCCTGTTTGTAATTTTGTAATACTGTAATTAAAAGATTAAATTTAATACGCCACAGCAAATTACATAATCAAAATTATACGCACGGCCAGCGTCAGACGTTGCCCTCCATTCCGCAAGCTTCATTCCGTGCAAAATCCCTCAGTGCCTATAATTTGGGATTATGTAAAATGCTTTCCTATGCTTCATACAAAGTATTCCGCAGCCAACGCTCTGTGGTCTTTGATTGGAATTTTAGCCGACAAAACCACTGGAAAACGAAGTCGGAAAACAACCCGCAGTCGGGAAAAGAATGTGGATTTGTGGATAAATCCAACGCTAAAGCCCGCACCGATTTTACCCACAAGTCCACATTTACAACACCGCCCAACAATAGAAATCTTAGTCTAAAAATCTTCTTAAAATTACCATCTGATGCAAGATGTGCTTTTGTACGGACAAGACTATTCCTGCCCAGAAGCTGGGAGTCTTATTTTTTCAATTGAAAGAAAAATCTATACGGAAAAACAATGGAATTTATTTTTTCAACTGAATAAATTTTTATCTTTGGAAGAAGCGACAGAAGAGTGATCAAAAAATAAACAGTCGCGTGAAGAAAAATGAAGCAGGCAAATCCTAAAAAATGCAGTAGACTACGGAATGTATGATTATGGAGCAAGATTCTATATGCCTGACTTGGGAAGATGGGGCGTGGTGGATCCGCTGGCGGAGAAAATGACAAGACATAGTCCTTATAACTATGCTTTTAATAATCCTTTGAGATTTATTGACCCTGATGGAAGGCAAGGAACGGATTGGGTACACAATAGACAAACAAATAGTGTTTATTGGAATGAAAATGCAACAAGCCAAGCAACAGCAGGAGAAAATGAAACTTATTTAGGTAAATCTGGGACATATACAACGGAGAATGGGTCTACAACTGCCTTAAATTCTGATGGTTCATATACCAATAACTCTTTATTGGGAGGAATGGGGATAATGAATAATTTAGATCCTTTAATTCAAGCAGGTGATTCCGCATCAGCAATGAGTGTCGCTGCTTTTGGTACTCCTGATAATGGTTCGTATATAAGAGAAACTCCTGCATCCAATTCAACGGAAGCAGCAATGGGAAATCCATCGGGGCAGTTAGCTGTTGCGGGTCTATATGGATTGCAAGGAGCAGCTGCAGAAATTGGATTTTCTAAGGCATTAGGAGCAGTAGCAAAAGTTGCAACTACTTCAGATGGGTTCTTATTTGGAAGTATTAATATGAAAGCTCCTTTTGATATTCCTGCTCAAAGATTTGGGCAAATGTCTATTGGGAAGAGTGATTTCTGGGGTGTAAGAGTTGGAACTAGTGAATTTGCAAATAGAACAGTAGTGGCAATAAAGCAAGAGTGGAATCCTTTAACTCAATATACATCTGGTATAGTTCCTAAAGGAACTCCAATTAAAATAGGAATAGTTGGACCTCAAGGTGGAGGATTTTATACAGGAGGCTCTATCCAGTTTTTGACAGAATCTAAAAGTGTAGTAAATCAAGCAACTAAAATTATTCCTCGTTAAAAATTATGAAACTTGAAACCCCAATAAGTTTTAGACTAAAAATAAATCTTCCAAATAAAAAAGAAGTTTTATATCACGATCTATACGAAATTTGTCAAGGTTGTCCGGAAGTTGGAAAATTGTCTATTGATGGAAATCTGATAAAAAGAGAAATATTTGGAGGTCCGTTATTATATGAGAATGGATTTATTTATATTCCTTGTTTTAGAAAAAAATGGTTTAACTCTGGATTTTATTTGGTCAAAATAAATACTTCTACATTAGAATTTACTGTAATATCAGATATGTATCAAATAATAGATTTAATAAAATCGAGAATGATAGTATTTATTTTTATGATAACTTAGAACAAAGTGAGATTAGAGAAATCTCTTTAAAAAAAATTACTCATTAATATTTCAAAAATGAAAAACTTATTGTTTTTTTTGACTTTAATATTAAGTTTAATGTTGAATGCACAAGAAATTAAACTTAATGATTTTAAGCTTATTGCTTATGATATTGAAGCCAAAAACGTTTCAATTTTATCATATTCAACATTGGATAAAAACGGAAAATTGAATGTCTATTTAAAAAGACACAAGGATACTGTTTTTATTCCTATCAACTTACGAATGAAGAAGTTGAAAAAGTAAATCAATTATCTTTTGGAAAATTACAAGATTTTGTAGTACGCAAAAAGCTAGATAAAAGTACGTATTATGCAGGAAATAGAAATTATATTAATTTTAAAGTAAAAAATAATAATGAAAAACTTTGTTTTATTCCTCCTTTTATGAGCTCTAGCTTCAATGATATTATAGATTTACTTAAGGAAAAAGTATATAAACAAGATGATTCCGCAAGAATATCAGAATTTGAAATTAATTTTGATCAAATTAAGAATGATATTCAAAAACAAAATGAGATAGATAATTATTTACCAGAAAAATCTCTTCCTCCAATTAGAAAATAAAATTACAAACAAAAACCCACTGCAATTGTAGTGGGTTTTGTATTTTTATAGTGTTCTGTTTGTATAAGGAAACTGAACTAAAGTGCAGCAATATTTTTAATTTTAAGAGCCTGAATAAACCCATCTACTACAGAAAGCAAATGTTTTTTATTTTCAGGATCAAGTTTTTCGATGTCGTTGAAACGGTTGAGCATTGCAGGATCTTTAAAAATATTTACTTCTTCTGTCTCTCCCAAAAGATAACCAACTGTAGTTCCTAAAATCTTAGCAATATTTTTAGCCACCCCAATAGAAGGAATCATCTCATCACGTTCATACTTTCCGATTACAGAGTAAGAAGTATTTAAAATCCCTGCTAAATCCTTTTGGGAAAGGTTTTTAGCTTCTCTGCATTCTCTTAATTTTTTACCGAACGAATCCATTATTTATATCTTTTAAGGTATTAAACCACTGTATTTTATTAATAATAAGCAAATATAAATACTTTATAAGGTAAATAAAAATCTAATAATTTTTGCAAAATAGATTTTATAATATACCTTTGTACTCAATAAGGTATATAAAACTTTTTCAAAATATTTTTTATTTATGGAAATCTCCGCTATCAAAGAACGTTTAAGTTTATCAGAGGTTCTACAGTATTACAACTTGCAACCCCAAAATAATATGCTTAAATGTTTTATGCACGATGATAAAACGGCAAGTCTTCAGGTGAATCTGGAAAAGAACTTTTACAAATGCCACAGTTGTGGAAAAACCGGCGATGTTATCCAGTTTATAGAAGATTACGAAAAGCTAACGAAACATGAAGCGATAAAGAAAGCACAAAGTTTAATCAGTTCTGAAATGTCAATTATAAAAAATCCTACAAAAGAAAAAAATAATCATTTGTCCGACACGGACTTTTTAGAAAACACATTTAGTTATTTTAGGAAAGCTTTGTATTGTAGCGTTCCTGCAAAACAATATATTGAGAAAAGGAATCTTGACAACTCCATTTTAGAGATTGGTTACAACAGCGGTCAGTTCCATCACGGAGAAAGGAAAAGCGAAGAATTAATCAGCAATGCTTTGGAAGTTGGATTATTACAGGATAAAGGACTTGTCAACAACAGAACAGGAGAAAAAGGCTACAGTATTTTTGCGAATAAGTGTATTGCTTTTCCTTTGAAGAATAAAGAAAATGAAATCGTAAGCTTTTATTTTAGAGCAATCGTAGAGAACAAAAACGGAAAACATTTTTATCTGAAGAATCGTTCCGGAATTTATCCGGGATATCCAAAAGCAGAAACTAAAAAACTGATATTAACAGAAGCAATTATCGATTGTGCGAGCTTGCTTCAGATAAAAGAAATACGGGACAATTACAGTGTAATAAGTTGCTTTGGAACAAACGGATTGAATGAAGAAATTTTAACAGCCATCAAAGAACTCAAAGAATTAGAGGAAATTATTTTTTGTTTTGATAATGACGATGCAGGAAAGAAAGCCGTTAAGAAATATGCAGAAGAATTTAAGAGTTACAAAGTATCAACGGTAGAACTTCCGAACAATGATATAAATGAGACATTACAGTTACACGATGAAAGTATTTTTAAAGAACTGTTAGAAAAAAGAAAAGATATTTTTCTTTCAACTGAAAAAATAAAAGTTACTGTAGAGAAATCTGCGGAATCTGCGCCATCAGCGAGAGAACCAAAAGCAGAACCGAAAACAGCAGTAGATTTTTTACAGCAAAAAGAATTATTAACATCCTTAAATCAGCTCATAGAAAAAGCCGGAATTATCGGCGAAGAAAACAGCAGACTCCTTTTATTTTTAATCACGATCAGTTATTTAAACAGAAGTCCGTTACACGGAATTGTACAGGGAGGTTCAGGAAGCGGAAAAACGCACATTATCAGCAGAATTGCAGACATGATGCCACAGGAAGATGTGTTGAGATTTACAAGAATTACAGAATCAAGTTTGTATAATTGGGGCGAGTTCGATCTGTTCCAAAAGATCATTATCATTGAAGATTTAGACGGTTTAAAGGAAGATGCATTGTATGCGTTGAGAGAATTTATCAGCAACCAGGTTTTAAGAAGTTCGGTTACTATTAAGGATAAAAAGGGAAATAATAAATCGAGTCATAAGATCGTAAAAGGTCAGTTTAGCAGTTTATCGGCAACAACAAAAGGAGAATTGTATGAGGATAATATGAACCGCAGCTTTATTGTAGCAGTCAACGAAAGCGAGGAACAGACAGAGAAAATCAGTTATCAGAACCGCAGAAATGCCGGAGAAATTAATAAAAACGGAGAAGAGAAGGCTGTTGGCTTTATACAAAAAATCATCAGGAATTTAAAACATTATGAGGTTATCAATCCATATGCGACACAAATACAATTGCCTAGTAATGTAAAGAATAAGAGACGATTAAATGAAATGTTTCAAAGTATTATCAAGCAAATTACACTTTTGTATCAATATCAGAGAGAAATAAAAAACGATTATTTAATTACTGAGATTGAAGATATCGAGAACGCTGTAGAAATACTATTTGAGAGTATTATTTTAAAGATTGACGAGCTAGACGGAAGTTTAAGGCAGTTCTTTGAAAAGTTGAAAAAAGCCTTTAAAGAAGATCAGTTCTCAAGGTTTGATGCAATGGAAATTACAGGATTTAAAAAGACACAATTACAGTTTTATCTGAACGAATTGGTAAGACTAGAATATTTAAAGCAAATCGGTTTTGCGAATAAAGGATTTAAATATAAAATCTCATATAACGATAATATACAGAGAGTTAGAAAAGAATTGAAAGAATCTTTTACAAAGCAATTGGAACAATTAAAATTGAACGCTATCGAACGCTAAACGGAAACCAAACGAACACTAGAATACTTATAAATACCGATGAATAAAGAGAAATCGATTAGCGTTCGGAAAAACACAAATATTACACAAGTAAATCGGTTATAGATGGAAAACTTCAAGAGATATTTAGAACTCAGGAATTATCAGAAAAGGAATGTTATCAAGATTTTATCAATGGTTCAGGAGTATAGAAATTATATAGAAAGAGGAAATCTTCCAACAGAATATATTAATTATTTAAAGCAGAGAAAACACAAAACTCAACCTCATAAAAACCTTAATGTAAGTACCATAAACAATCATCTTTTTGCACTTAAAATCTATAAAAATTATCAGAAAGAAATCCTGCAGAAAGAAACGAATCTTATCATCTGCAGAAGTTTTAAAACTGATCTTGCAACAATAGAAGTCCTTAGTCCGGAGGAAGTACAGATCCTATTTGAAAGTACGATAAATACAAGAGATAAAGCTGTTTTAGCAAGCTTATATTATTTAGGATTAAGAATCGGAGAAGCCGCCGAATTACTATTCGAAGATGTAGATTTAAAAGACGGAAAAGTTCTGGTAAGAAAATCGAAAACAGGATATCAGAGAGAAGTTCCCATACACAGCAAAGCAACAGAAATTTTTGAAGAATATCTAAAAATAAGAGAGCATAAAGGAGATTGTTTTTTACAAGGGCAAAAAGGAAATTTAACCCCTTCAGGAATAGAATTTATTATAGAAAAGCTCGCCAAAAAAAGTAAAATAAAAAAGAGAATCTATCCACATTTATTACGACACAGTATTGCTACTCATTTATTAAAAAACGGAATGGAACTTATAAAGGTCAGCAGATTTTTAGGGCATAGAAGTTTGGAAAGCACACAGATATACACCCATATATAGACAAGATGAAAGAGTTTATCCATTATCTGAGGGATCAATATCACTCCACAGAAAAGACGCTTATAGAAAAAGAAAAACAGATTGTATTATGGAAAAAGTTATGTTCCAGGAAACAGAATTTTGACAGAATAACGACTCAGGAATTATTAAAAATTATAGAATTACAACAGAAAAAATATCAATTAAATACGATCAACACTCAGATCAGAAGTATAGAACAATACTTTGAATATTTACAGTTTACAGGAAAAAGAAAAGATCATCCGCTAAAGAATTTTAGAATAAAAACACCAAAGAAAGCTTTAATTACAGGGTTTTTAAGTGAAGAGGAATTACGGGATATAGAGAAGAATTTTAAAGAAAGAAAATATAAAAGAGGACAGTTTGATTTATTTGGAAAAAGGAATCAGATTATATTAGGACTCATAATTTATCAAGGCTTAAATACAGGGAGTTTAAGAGAATTAAAAGTAAGAGATATTGATCTGGAAAAAGGAATGATCAGAGTTCCGGAAGCTACAGAAAACCGTGTAAAAGAAAGAATTTTACCATTAGAAGCTCCGCAGATTTTAGAACTTTATAAATACATTACAGAAACAAGAACGGAATTATTACAGATATCAAAAACCGTAAAAGAAACCGAAAAGCTTTTTATTACAAGCGAAAACACAAGATTTAGCAGCATTACAAAACAGATTCGGAAACAAATTAATATTCAGAGTTTACAGCAGATCAGAAACAGCAGGATCAATTTATGGCTCAAGCAATATAATTTAAGAGAAGTTCAATACAAAGCAGGATTTAGATATTTAAGAAGCCTGGAATATTTTAATCAAACCGAACTCGAAAACCTGAAACAGGAACTTGAAAAATACGTCTCTTAAAATGAATAGATTACAGAGTTACAGAATTACAAAATGGATTATTTACCCTGTTTGTAATTTTGTAATACTGTAATTAAAAGATTAAATTTAATACGCCACAGCAAATTACATAATCAAAATTATACGCACGGCCAGCGTCAGACGTTGCCCTCCATTCCGCAAGCTTCATTCCGTGCAAAATCCCTCAGTGCCTATAATTTGGGATTATGTAAAATGCTTTCCTATGCTTCATACAAAGTATTCCGCAGCCAACGCTCTGTGGTCTTTGATTGGAATTTTAGCCGACAAAACCACTGGAAAACGAAGTCGGAAAACAACCCGCAGTCGGGAAAAGAATGTGGATTTGTGGATAAATCCAACGCTAAAGCCCGCACCGATTTTACCCACAAGTCCACATTTACAACACCGCCCAACAATAGAAATCTTAGTCTAAAAATCTTCTTAAAATTACCATCTGATGCAAGATGTGCTTTTGTACGGACAAGACTATTCCTGCCCAGAAGCTGGGAGTCTTATTTTTTTCAATTGAAAGAAAAATCTATACGGAAAAACAATGGAATTTATTTTTTCAACTGAATAAATTTTTATCTTTGGAAGAAGCGACAGAAGAGTGATCAAAAAATAAACAGTCGCGTGAAGAAAAATGAAGCAGGCAAATCCTAAAAAATGCAGTAGACTACGGAATGTATGATTATGGAGCGAGGATGTATATGGCAGATATTGGGCGTTGGGGCGTGGTGGATCCGCTGGCGGAAAAGATGACAAGGCATAGCCCTTATAATTATGCGTTCAATAATTCTTTGAGATTTATAGATCCGGATGGCAGATCAGAACAAGATTGGATTCGGAAAGATGGGAAATGGCAATACGATGCAAATGTAACAACCGTAGAGTAAGCTCAAAAAATGGCAGGAGTAGATGGCTTTGCTAAAAATGGGACAGTTCTTGCCGATGCAAAAATAGGACCTGATGGAGAGGCTGGATATGTAAGATTAAGTGAAGGAGGGAAAGCTACTTATGAACCTATGTATGGTTTAACTAATACTATTACAAGTTTTATTCAAGGAGATATATCAACTTGGACAGCAGAAGAGTTTCCTCAGATTACATATAACGGAGGTATGGCAAGAACGGATTTTGATGCAAGTACACATGATAAAAAGTTTGGTAATGATAAAACCTTCAACTTAGATTGGGGAAGTTTTGTTGCTCCAAGTACTTTTCCTAATCCTGGCAAAGGTGGTAGTGCTTATGCTTTATCTTGGGCTGTAGATAGATTAGCGGATGTCTTTAATTTAAATAAAGGAAGTGACACAGATACAATTAATCATACAATGGGAGTCTTTGATTATAATGCGGGTAAGTTTAAAGATACAACAGTCACACTTCAATATTCCCCTAAAGTAGATTTTTCAACATCTAATGGGCAAAAGACGGGGAAAGTTGATTCTGTTAGTCTGTCCAATTTACGAAGATATTTTAATAAACATTAAGAGTGATGAATAAGAAATTCCTTGGTTACATGGCAAGCTTAATTTTGATAGTAGGTTGCACTAAAAGTAAAAAAGAGAATACAGAAGATACTTTTTTAGGTTCTGTTGACACTTTTACGAATTTGAATAAATATAAAATAAATGAGAAAATTATTAATGATTCAATAGTAAGTATAGAAGGTACTAACCGGAATTTTACTATACAAGGGAATTTTAATAAGAGAAGTAATAAAAAAATTGATTGGTGGCAAGTTGTGGATAGAAAAGACTCTACTAATAAGCTAAAAATTCAATATTTATTATTTGAAGAAAAAAATATTGTTAATCAAATAAAATCATATAAAAAAGGAAAAATAGACACCTTAAATAGTAAGTTTTATTTAGTGAAAAGTATTGATGATAGTTTAAAATATTCCTTTTATTTACCCTTAAGAAAAAACAAAATTATTTCTTCTAAATTTTATTATCAAATAGAAGCAAAAGAATATATTCAAGTTTGTAATAAAAGATTTAATCATTATGAGTGTTTTGTTAAAAATCCTAATGACAATAAAGTTATTTTGGGTGTTTTTAGTGAAGCAATGGAAAACAGTAAACATGAAAATGATATAGATATAAGTGAAATTTATATTGAATAATAGCTGAATAATCACTCCCGCTGGCGCGAGCATCACGCTAGTATCTGAATAAAGTAATAAATAATTTATAAATCAATCCGAGAAATTAATACTTTCTCGGATTTTTATTAATGTTGTTTTTAGAATTATACTAATGTTATTTCTCCATCTGGCAGGTATGAAAGTAGGTGGAGTAAGTGCTGCTGCACCGCTTCAGCAAATAGATTATGCATACAATATCACTTATGCGGAAGTAAATATCAAAAGTTGTAAAGTAATAGAGGTTTCACACGGAAAATAGTTTTTAGCTATTACTCATAGAGAAAATAAGGACTTAAAAAAGCACGAACATGCTTATGTAGAATTATAGAAACTAATATTTGGCTGCTAAATTTTTCTGATATGTAGAATTTTATTAAATTTAGAGTGTAAAAAGTAAAGTTTCTACAATTTTGTGTTTTATGGTATGAATTTTAAATTCATACCATTTTTAGTTGGTAAAACTTAACAGAAGGGACATTGTAAGGAATCTCCCTCTATTTTTTTATTCCTTAGGCAGCCTATTTTATAAAAGGATTGTCTATATAATATTGCTTGAGGAATAGTCTATTTCTCATAAGCAGCGGTTTTGGTCTGGCCGCCTTTTCGAGGGTGGCTTTCTGCTTATTCAACCTATTAAAATATCACATGATTGGTATATTTGGTAAATCAATGAAGATCGTATCAGAGTGGAAAAACTTAAAGGAGAAAATAGGAAAGCAGATATTGGATTGATTGTTAATCCTCTCGGAATAATTGAGATTGCTAAAGGAAATAAATATCCAATAAATTATCCTGATTTTGAATAATGGCAAAGCAATTAAAAACTAAAATAGGGGATATATTTTCTGTACCTATTAATGAAAAGGAAAAAGGTTCCTAGTTCCATATCTATTTTAGAAGAAAATAAAAATTAATCAAATAAAAGAGAGCAATCGACTGATTGCTCTCTTTTATAAAAGTAAACCATTTCATTTAAAAAATAAGAGGATCATATGATTCCCAGCCGTGGCCTTGTAGGGTTTTTACATTGCCTGAAAAAGTTAGAGAAAAAATTCGATATCATTTCCCTATTTTTATTCACTTGTATAAATAGACTGTTTTGTACTTTCTCCGGAGGTACAATTTCAATTTCCCGACCACTATTTTCATTGTTAGCATTTGATGCCTTTGCCATGATATATTTTTTATTGCTTAAGGTAACAAACACAAGAAGTATTCTTTACTTCTTGTCTTAACAAGGCAAGGTATTATTTGTCTTAGCATGGCATTTATCTATTTACTACTAATTCAACTCATTTCTTCCCATTTTTTTTAAGTAAGAGCCAGTATACTGATATTATTTGTCAGGAGCAAAGGTATTTCCGTGTTTTTAACGTGACAGCAAGGTCATGTCCCTGCGGGATTTGATAAAAAATCTCCACCTCGCTGAAAGCGGGTCGTATTTTTCACCAAAACCTTGCTGCCACTAAACACTACCTTTTTATGCTCCCGAAAACGAATCAAGTATACTCCGGCTCTTTAGACGAATAAAAAAAAGGTCAGTAATGAGCGGTACAATTACCAATTGACTAAAAAGAAAACGAATAAGTACCTCCTCTCATTACCGAATAAATCAAAAAAATTAATCACTTAAAAACATTTGTTATGAAATTCTTTAATCATTGCAATACTTTAGAAGAGATAAAAACCTTATATAGAAAACTGGCTTTTGAAAATCATCCCGATAAGGGTGGGGATATAGCTACGATGCAAGCCATTAACGCAGAATATGCTTACGCTACTGCCTTACTGCTCAAAGGTGCGAATCTTTCCCAGGAAGATACCGAAAAAGAAATGCGCTTTAGCGAAGAATACCGCCGAGTAATTGAACAGATTATACACCTGCCAGGCATCAAGATTGAATTGGTTGGTCTGTGGATTTGGGTCTCCGGTTCAACTAAATTGGTAAAGGATGAGCTAAAACGTGCGGGCTTGTTTTTCGCATCCAAAAAAGAAGCATGGTATTACCGAAGTGCTGAATTAAAAGCGCTTCGGGGTGGTAGGAAGTCTCTTGATGAGATCCGCCACAAATACGGTAGTGAAGAAATCAATGCATCTAATACAAAAGTATCCAATCGTTTTATTAACAAATAACCAAGTTTTTAAACCGTGCGCATCCGGTTAAAGATGTGCACGGTTTATCAATGAAATGTTTAAAGGCTAAAAATAAGCGCTAAAAATGTTTTTTATAAAGGAAAAAAGAATACTTCATTAGGACATCTAAGGCCAAATGGTGTGGTTATATGCCAATAGATGAGTTGGCATGTGAACTTCTGATATTTTAGTAGCTCAGTGGCTGTTTTCGGTTATTGGGCATAATATCAATAAGGGATGAACAAAGATTTTCTACATAATGTACCTCGTAAGACCGGAGCAGAAGAAACGGGATTAAAACCTGTACCTGTTTCCCAGGTCAAGGTTAAGAAAATCAAGCCTGAATATATCATAGAAAAATATCGAAAATCAGGCATTGAACTTACAGCGGAAGAGGCAGAACAAATACTAGAACTTCTCTATACCCTAACCACCCTAACGCTTAAAGATTTTTTTTCAAGGTAGTAAAAGCACCTTGTAAGAAAATTGTATCTTTATTATACTTATAAGTTGTCTAACTTACTAACACTTAATCCTCTAAATAACAGATTATGATAGTCGCAGATTTATACATCCGTGTATCCACTGATGAGCAGGCTGATAAAGGATATTCCCAAAGAGATCAGGAAGAACGATTACGCAGATATTGTGAGCATCACGATATGAAAATAGGACTGGTTATTTTTGAAGATCATTCAGCCAAGAGCTTTAACCGGCCTGAATGGACTAATTACCTTACGTATATTAAAAAGAAAAGTAATAAAGGTAATCTGTTACTATTTACCAAATGGGACAGATTTAGCAGGAATACCGCAGATGCTTACCAGATGATCGGGATATTGAAAAAACATGGAATAACACCGCAGGCCATAGAACAGCCATTAGATATGTCTATTCCTGAAAACAAAATGATGCTTGCTATTTATCTTTCTACTCCTGAAGTTGAAAATGATCGCAGGGCTTTGAATATTTTCTATGGCATGCGTCGTGCAGCCAAAGAAGGGCGTTTATTAGGAGCTGCTCCTTATGGTATGATTAATCGCTGTACGAAGATGGTAGAAAGTATGTAGGTATCAAAGAGCCGGAAGCATCCAATATGCGATGGGCTTTTGATGAGATTGCAAAAGGAACCTGGGCACCAGAGCAGATAAGACGGGAAATGAATAAACGGGAAGGAAAAGACATCAGCAGAAGTGCCTTCCATGCTGCTATCCGAAATCATGCTTATTGTGGTAAGGTGTATATTAAGAAATTCAAAGAAGAAGAAGGTTATTATATAACAGGACTTCATGAAGCGATTATCGATGAATCTTTATTTAATATGGTTCAACATGTTTTATATGGAAACAAAAGAAATGAAAGACCCAATGCAAAAATTACCTGTGATGAACATTTTCCACTCAGAGGTTTTCTGATTTGTCCCCGATGTGGCAGAATGCTAACAGGTAGCGGTTCAAGAGGTAGTCACAATGTCTTCTATTATTATCATTGCAAGTCAAGTTGTGGTTTTCGTAAGAGTGCGCCGATGGCTAACGAACTTTTTGAAAAAGAATTAAAGCAGTTGGAATTTAATCCAGTTACCAAAGAAATACTTAAGGAACTACTTTTAGGCAGCTATAAAAATTTTATTGGCAATATAGATGCTAAAAAGAAGTTGATCATGGAAGAGATGGATAAAGCTAATAAACGCACATCCATTGCCTTGGATAAACTGTTAAATGATAAAATAGATGATGAGGATTACAGGAACATCAAATCTGAGTGTAAAGAAAAAATTAACGAACTAGAATATCAATTAGAATGTATTTTGGAAGAAAGGAAAGGGATCAACATTCAATTACAGCTTGATAAAGCCTTAGATGCCATAACAAACATCTCAATGCTCTATCACCAAGGAGATACAGAGGTGAAACGTAAAATTATTCGTTCGATATATCCCCAAAAACTTGAATTTGATGGAACGACATATCGAACGACAAAAAGGAATATTGTAGCTGATTATATTTTTTTGATTAACAGACAATTAAGAAGAAAAAAAGAAAGGAGCCATAAAGAAAATCCTTATAACTCCTGTCAAGTGGTTTCTCCAGGAATCGAACCAGGGACACATGGATTTTCAATCCATTGCTCTACCAACTGAGCTAAGAAACCATTATATTTTTGTTTGTCTTACTTCGTTGTTTTAAAGTGATGCAAAAGTAGTAAGTTTTGGTATATGAAGCAAGTATTAATGCAACTTTTTTCCAATTTAAATAAAAACTTACTGATTCTCAGTCGGATTATTTTCCTGCTCTTTTCTTATCTGTTCGCTCATTTCCTCTAATACAGGTTTAATCGTACTTTCTGGAAGATCACTGATTCGGATATACATCAATCCGTCAATAGCATCATTGAAGTTAGGGTCTACATTAAATGCAATCACTTTAGCATTTTGCTTAATGTACTTTTTGATTAAAACAGGAAGTCTTAGTTCCGGTTCAAGATCATCAATAATTTTATCCAGTTTATTGAGATCAGACTCCATTTCTTCAAAAAAGATATTCTTATCTCTGTCTCTGAGCTTTACTTTATATTCATTTCGGGGAGTAATATATTGAGCAACAGCAGAATCATAATAATTTGAACGCATAAATTCAATCATTAATGATTTTGAGAACTCAGAAAACTTATTGGAAATACTTACTCCTCCCATCAGGAATTTATGATCAGGATTTCTCAAACATACATGAACAATTCCACGCCACAAAAGAAAAAGTGGAAGAGGCTTTTGCTGATACTCCTGGCAAATATAGGCACGTCCCATTTCTATTACTTTCTTGAAGAAAGGATGGATATCCTGTTCAAACTCAAAAAGAGAACTGGTATAGAATCCTTTGATTCCGAATTTCTTCATCACCTCTTTACCTAGAGCCATTCTGTAGGCGCCTACTAATTTTTCGGCTGTACTGTCCCAAAGGAAAAGATGATGATAATGCTTGTCATATTCATCCAGATCAAACGGAAGATTGCTTCCTTCTCCTACTGCACGGAAAGTAAGTTCCCTTTGGCGGCCTATCTCCCTCATTACGGAAGGAATTTCTTCGTAGGTTGTGAAATAAATTTCATAATTGCCATTGCTGAAAAGCATTTTATCAGTGCCTTTCAGTTTATTGATGTCATTGAGAATACCTTCTTTAGGAGTTTCATCAATAATGTTCTGAACAATATTTTCTTCCTTCAGTAAAGGAAACTTGATAGATAGGTTTTGAAGATTAATTGCCTGGGCAAGAGATTTTCTTTTTTCATAATAAGATTTCATCATGTAAACCTTACGTTTAAGAAACTCACCCAGTTCTTCAATATTTTCCATTTCATCCATTGCTTTTACTGCAATGGGTTTTCCAATTCTTACACGGATAGGCTTCTCTCTGTCGTTCATCATTTCAGATGGCAGCATCAGAGTTTGTAAATTCGGATGAATTTTTGCGACCTGATAGAATAATGTACTGTTCTTAGCATGAAAGTACATGGGAACAACCGGTACTTTAGCCATTTTTATCAGTTTCAAAGCCGGCTTTTCCCAATCTCTGTCCAGAATCTCACTATAAGGATTATTCTTATTAGAAACTTCTCCAGCAGGAAAAATTCCCACACAGCCTCCATTTTCAAGATGCTTTAAGGTCTCACGCATTCCGGAAGAACTGCTGTAAGCTCCTTTTCTGTTTTCAAAAGGATTTACAGAAATTACAAAAGGTTCCATGGGCTTGATTTTTTCTAAAAGAAAATTTCCCATTACTTTAAAATCCGGACGTACTTCCAACAATATTTTGCACATTAAGATCCCATCAATTGCTCCAAGGGGATGATTCGAAACCAAAATAAATGGTCCCGTTTTGGGGATCTTAGCCAAATCTTCCTCAAAAGCGATATAGCTTAAGTTTCTCTCTCTTACGAATGAGTCGAAAAAGTCTTTACCTTCCTTGTCTTTTAGTTTGTCATATAGTCTGTTAACTTCATTGATTTTAGCAACGCTCATAATAGCAGATGCTACAGGATTTTTAAGGAATCCTATTTTACTTAAGCCGGAAGCTTGGATTAAATCGTTTTTCGAGATTAGGCTCATATGTGTTTAGTCGCAATTATATTTATTGTGTTACCATCTGAAGCGTATTCTTGGATATTTGTTCCAATAATACACTTTTTTCCTGGTAAAATTTATCAATGTTATCCATTTTCGCATTTCTTACTGTGAATAAGGATACATTTTTAATTACTTCAGTTCTAAAAACTTTCTGTAATTCTTCATTAAGCTCATCAATAGCATTGAATTTGTCTTCCAGACATAAAGCTAATGAAATTGCAGAATTCTGCATCAAAGAAACCTTAATTTTGTGTCTTGATAAATGACTGAAAATCTGGCTCATGTGATCTTCTGCGATAAATGAGAAATCTCTTGTAGATATTTTTAGAAGATTTTGATTCTCTTTTAAAATATAAGACTCTTCATGTTGATTGTCTTTTGAAGCTCCTACTTTTGTTCCTGCTTTTGTAGGATCAACAAAAGATTTTACATAAAAAGGGATACTCTTCTGTTGTAAGGGCTGTAAAGTTTTCGGGTGAATGACACTGGCTCCGTAATAAGCCATCTCAATAGCCTCTTCATAAGAAATATTGGAAAGAAGATTCACATCCTTGAACTTTCTGGGATCACCAGTCATTACTCCAGGAACGTCTTTCCAGATAGTCATTGCTTCTGCATTCAGACAATAAGCAAAGATAGCAGCGGAATAATCTGAACCTTCTCTTCCTAAGGTCACCGTAAAATTGTTATCATCCGAACCAATGAAACCTTGTGTTACATAGCAAATCTCAGGATTCAGAGTAGAAATAAATTCTTCTGTTTTTTTCCAGTCTACGATACCATCTCTATAAGAATTATCTGTTTTTATATAATCTCTGGCATCCAGCCACTGATTGGTAAATTGTATTTCGTTCAGATATTCGCTTAGAATCTTGGTAGAAATCATTTCACCACAACTTACTACCTGATCGTAGACAAAGTTGTAGTTTGGAGATTTATTTCTTCTTAAGAAAGAATCAATATCATCAAAAAATATATTGATTTCTGCGAAAACCGGATGATTTTCCTGGAAAAGCCCCTTAGCTATTTCAATGTGTTTCTGTTTTATTATTTTAATTTCAGTTTGATAGTTTTCCTTCTTGAAATAAAGTTCTACAACCTTTTCCAATTCATTAGTCGTTTTACCCATTGCTGAAATTACCAGCAAGCATTTGGTAAAACCCTGGCTTTTTAAAACCATTGATACGTTTTTTACACTTTCGGCATCCTTTACGGAAGCTCCACCAAACTTGAAAATTTTCATTAAAATATTAAAAATAAAATTGTTAGATAAAAAATAGTTGAGTTTTTTACGGACGTCAAAATTATAAATTTACAATGAGATATGAAATAGCATGACAGCATCATAGGGTAAAGATTTTTATCATAAATACGATGCTTTTGTTCGTTTTATTGAAGACTAGGCCCAATTATGCAATTATCTTTCTATGTATTAAAGGAGTATCATTAAAAATTAAGGGAAATACTAAAGTTTCATTAATTGGTGAAAAAGGGGAACAAAATTTATGGGCTGCCTAACATAATTAGTGATAAATTAGGTGTATTGTGTTGATAAGCAGGGTGTAAGGTGATTTTAAAGAATTTTTTTTAGATTGCAATAAATTTTACGAAATTTGGAGAAATCGTAAAAAGTAAAATATGTCAGATCAATCATTGCAGACTTTAGGAGAATTTATTATTGATAAACAGGATGATTTTCAATACTCTACAGGGGAGCTTTCCCGTCTTCTAAGCGCTATAAGGCTGGCTTCAAAGGTAGTAAACAGAGAAGTAAATAAAGCGGGAATTGCAGACATTATTGGAAAAGCCGGTAATGAAAATGTACAGGGAGAAGAGCAGCAGAAGCTCGATGTTCTTGCTAACGAAATATTTATCACAGCATTATCCCAGAGAGAGGTAGTTTGTGGAATTGCGTCAGAGGAGAATGATGATTTTATAGATATCAAATGTGTAGGGAATGGACACCTTAGCAAATATGTCGTTCTGATCGACCCTCTTGATGGTTCTTCTAACATCGATGTTAATGTTTCGGTAGGAACCATTTTCTCTATTTACAGAAGAGTAACGGAACCAGGAACACCGGTTCAGCTGGAAGACTTCTTACAGAAAGGAGTGAATCAGATTGCTGCGGGATATGTGATTTATGGTTCTTCAACCATGATTGTATATACGACAGGAAATGGAGTGAACGGATTTACGCTTGATCCGTCTTTAGGAACCTATTACCTTTCTCATCCTAATCTTAAATTTCCTGCTAATGGAAAAATTTATTCCATTAATGAAGGGAATTATATTAAGTTTCCTCAGGGAGTTAAGAATTATCTTAAATACTGTCAGATGGAAGAAGGCGACCGTCCTTATACCTCCCGGTATATTGGTTCGCTGGTAGCTGATTTTCATAGAAATATGCTGAAAGGTGGAATTTATATTTATCCGTCTTATTCTCAATCTCCGAATGGAAAACTAAGATTGCTGTATGAATGTAACCCTATGGCATTTTTAGCAGAGCAGGCTGGAGGAAAGGCTACGGATGGGTTTAGAAGAATCCTTGAAGTAGAGCCTACTGAGCTTCACCAGAGAATTCCATTTTTCTGTGGAAGCGTTGATATGGTAGAGAAAGCAGAAGAATTTATGCGAATAGACAGTGTAAAATAAATGACAGCAAAATATTTTAAATATTTATTAGAATTCAAACGCCCGAGTGGAACATCTCGTGGCGTTTTGCTTGAAAAGGAGACCTTTGTTCTCGAAGTTATTGATGGGAATAAAAAAGGAATAGGAGAGTGCGCGGTTTTCAGAGGACTGAGTTTTGATGACAGACCTGATTATGAAGAAAAATTACTATGGCTTTGTGAAAATATTCAGAAAGACTCTGCGGCCTTGAAAAGTGAATTAAAAGAGTTTCCGTCCATTTGGATTGGATATGAGCAGGCTATGCTGAACTTAAAATATGGAAAGCATCTTTATTTTCCAGGTGAATTTACAGAAGGTCAGATTCCAATTATTATCAATGGCTTGATCTGGATGGGAAATGTTGATTATATGGAAGAGCAGATCCGTGAAAAACTTGAAAAGGGATTTCATTGTATTAAATTGAAAATTGGGGTAGACTGGAAATCTGAGCATAAAGTTCTTCAGGAATTAAGAGAAAAGTTTTCTAAAGATCAATTGGAATTGCGTGTTGACGCCAATGGTGGATTTACGAAAGAAGAAGCGATAAATGTTCTTCAACAGCTTTCCGATTTGGATATTCATTCCATTGAACAACCGATTAAAGCAGGAAATTGGTCTGATATGGCTGCATTATGTGCGAAAACTCCAACTCCGATTGCACTGGATGAAGAGTTGATTGGAATTATAGATTATAAAGAAAAAGAACAGCTTTTAGAAGCTATTAACCCACAATATATTATCCTTAAGCCTTCATTGGTAGGTGGTTTCTCGGGATCGGATGAATGGATCAGACTTGCTGATGAACAGAAAATAGGATGGTGGATCACTTCGGCGTTAGAAAGCAACATTGGTTTAAACGCTATCGCGCAATATACATTTACCAAACATAGTAAATTGCCTCAAGGCCTTGGCACAGGAGGCTTATTTACTAATAATTTTGACAACCATTTGGAACTAATTGGGGAACGCTTGCTTTTTAAAGCATGATGCTCGGCAGTGATATGTGTTAGGTACCCTGCCGATAATGTGTCTAACTAAATCTCATCATTTATGAAAATTGTTCTTTTGATGTTTTCTATCAGAATAGAAAACTTTTCTTTAAACTTTTTCATTACCGGAAATTTTAATTAATTCTCTATTATTAGAAATAAGCAATCTTCATGCCATTTTGTGTTTTTGTTAAAATTTAACACATTAAATTATTTTTATCATTAGTTTAATTAAGTATTAAGAAATAATTGTGAAAATATTATCGTTATTTTTTATCCGGTTGGTAATGAGATTTCTGTCAATTCCGGTTAAATTCTGGAAAATATCGTTTTGAACCTGGGAGCTTGAAAGATATCCCCAATGATTTCCAATCTCAAATTTCAGACTGTTTTTCAGGTCATTTTCAATAAAGGTACAGTCAATAATTGAAACAATATCGGTAAACTTTTGGATGTCGCTGGGCCCGTTTTTCCCCAGTCTTGGGGTCAGTATGTTTTTCGTGAATTGAGAAATTCCCAAAACAGCATCCTTCCGGTTTAAATAAATAGAAACCCTGTTAGCAAGCAAAGGCAACTTATTGAAAGAATCTTCAGAATCTTCGAAAACTTTATAAGTAACATCTGCGTTGAGTAGGAGAACCTGGTCGATAACCCGGACAATATTATCTCTTTTAAGGCTATAGAGCATACTTTGGAGTACTCTGTTTCCAAGAGAATGAGCCATGATGTGAATCCTTTGATTACACGGAGCTAAATCGCGGTTTGAGAAAATATCTTTTAGAAACTGAGTATAAAAATAAAATAGTCTCATTAAGGAAGTACCTGAATTGATACTTGATGCTTTATCATCAAAATAAGTCAGTGGAACAAGACTGCTTGAGGCTGGCCAGCTTACAAATAGAATATGCTCAACAGGAGATTCCTGATTATCGATAAATAGCTTTTTAAGATCGATAATAGCTTTTAGCTCATCATCGAAATCATAGGCATATCCATGGATGAAGATCAATACATCACTTCTTGATTTGGTAGATGACATGTTCTTATACAGTTCATAAAACATTCGTTGTGTGCCTCCGAGATTATCCGCAGTGAGTTTCGATTTCTTGATTTTTTTCTCACTCAATAATACTTCAAATACTTCTTCATACCCTTGTTTTTCAGGTTCGGAAAAAAGCTGGTAATTTAAAATATTTCTGTTGGTATAATCTTTTTTCTTTTTAGCCTGTGCAGATGGTTCTACATAATTATCAAAGTCACATTTTGCAATTCGGAAATTAGGTATAGAATACTCATCATTGGAAAATGAGTCTACGGTTTCATTTTTATGACGGACAATTTTCCGGTTACTTAAAATATAAACGGCCATATGTAATAATTTTGTGATGGTTTTTGGTTTTTTAAAGTTCGGGAAAAATATTGAATTATAAGTTATTGTAGTTTTAAATCAAGGCTTTCATAAACCCTAAATTTTCGCTAAATTTGCATGAAGTTCAAGAACTTTTTTAAATAAGCTAACTTAATGGAAGAAGAAAAAAAATCTCTCAATTTTATTGAGCAAATTATAGAAGATGATTTGGCAAACGGTTTGAAAAGAGATCAGATCCGTTTCCGTTTTCCCCCTGAACCGAACGGTTACCTACATGTAGGGCATACAAAAGCCATCTGCATCAACTTTGGGCTGGGTGAAAGATACAACGCTCCTGTAAACCTTCGTTTTGACGATACAAATCCTGAAAAAGAAGAGCAGGAATTTGTAGACTCCATCAAAAAAGATGTAGAATGGCTAGGTTTTAAATGGGATAAAGAATTGTATGCATCTGACTACTTCCAGCAGCTTTATGATTGGGCTGTTCAGTTAATTAAAGAAGGAAAAGCTTATGTAGATGAACAACCTTCGGAAGTTATTACAGAACAAAGAAAAAATCCTACAGAACCGGGTGTGGAATCTCCATTCAGAAATCGTCCTGTTGAAGAATCTCTTGATTTATTTGAAAGAATGAAAAATGGAGAATTTGAAGAAGGAACGATGTCTCTTCGTGCAAAAATCGATATGGTATCACCGAATATGAATATGCGTGACCCTGTGATGTATAGAATTTTGAAGAGACCTCACCACAGAACAGGTACAGAATGGAAGATTTATCCGATGTATGACTGGGCTCACGGAGAATCGGATTATTTGGAACAGGTATCTCACTCATTATGTTCTTTAGAATTTGAAAACCACAGACCATTATATAACTGGTATCTGGATCAGGTGTATGAAGAACCTAAAGTAGCACCTAAGCAAAGAGAGTTTGCAAGGATGAATGTTACTTATATGATCACTTCTAAAAGAAAGCTGCAAAGATTGGTCGCTGAAAAAGTAGTGACAGGATGGGATGATCCGAGAATGCCTACTATTTCCGGAATGAGAAGAAAGGGGTATACGCCGACAGCTATCAGAAACTTTATTGATAAAGTAGGTGTGGCGAAAAGAGAAAACCTTATTGAAATTCAGCTATTGGATTTCTGTGTTCGTGAAGATCTGAATAAAGTGGCTAAGCGAGTGATGGCAGTAGTAGATCCGGTGAAATTGGTTATTGAAAACTATCCTGAAGACAAAGAAGAATGGTTGGAAACGGAAAATAATCCTGAACAGGAAAATGCCGGGACAAGAGAAGTTCCTTTTTCAAGAGAACTATATATAGAACGTGAAGATTTTAAAGAAGAGGCGAACAACAAATTCTTTAGATTGAAACTGGGTGGAGAAGTACGTTTGAAATCTGCTTATATCATCAAAGCTGAAAGGGTAGAAAAAGATGAAAATGGAGAAATTACTACCATTTATGCAACTTATGATGAAAAGAGCAAATCAGGAAGCGGAACAGAAGAAAGCTTAAGAAAAGTAAAAGGAACATTACACTGGGTATCTGCAAAGCATGCTACTCCAATAGAAGTGAGAGTATATGAACAATTGTTCACCGTAGAGCAGCCAGATGCTGAGAAAGATGTAGATTTCTTAAACTTTGTGAATCCGGAATCTGTATCCACTATTCAAGGGTTTGCTGAGCCAAGCTTGAAAGATGTGGCAATAGGTGAGCCGCTTCAGTTCCAAAGAATCGGATACTTTACCAAAGATCAGGATTCTACTGAATCTAATCTGGTATTCAACCGTACAGTAACATTAAAAGATTCTTACAAGCCAGAGTAAGAATATTATAAATAATAGTAACAAAGGCAGGGTCTAGTAGATCCTGCTTTTGTTTTTTCATTATGGATTTTAATTTTAGTGAATAGAGTGGATTCAGGTTAAATGTATTATTGCAAAGGTCTAAAAAAACATATCTCCGATAGTATAATGTAATGCGTTTTTCTGATTTACTTTAATTATAATTTATGAATTTTATAAAGCATACGTAAAATATAGCGTTAAAATAATACTGGGGTTTAATTGTTTATTTTGTTTCATTTATCTATAAAAAGTGAGTAATTTAAACCTATTCTCTGGCTTAATTTAATTAATTTTGGGTCTTCTAATTTTTCCCAAAATCAAACCCGTGAGACTAATTCATGTTTATACAAGTTCTTTTAAAGGACTTTCCCAGGAAAGCTGGATGCTGGCAGTAGTTATGCTTATTAACAGAGCAGGATCCATGGTGCTTCCGTTTTTAGGTGTATATATGACGGCTCACCTCCACTTCACTATTGAAAACTCTGGATTAGTCCTTAGTTTTTTCGGAATTGGTTCTGTAATAGGATCATGGCTTGGAGGAATGATTACGGATAAGATTGGAGAGTATAAGGTGCAGAGCTTCAGTTTATTGTTAAGTGTTCCTTTATTTTGTATGATTCCTCTTTTTACAACGGAAGTAGGATTGGCCGGGATTATTTTAGCGCAAAGTATTGTCAGCGAGACTTTTCGTCCCGCCAACTCAGTAGCGATTACCAAATATGCAAAACCTGAAAATATTACGCGTGCATTTTCTTTAAATAGAATGGCGGTGAATCTGGGGTTTTCTATAGGACCTGCTTTAGGGGGAATTCTATCAGCTATTTCCTATGAGTTTTTATTCTACAGTAATGCGCTCGGTGCTTTATTGGCTGGACTGATCTATATCTGGTTTTTTAGAAAGCGGGATAAGCTGGCAACAAAAAAAGCCAGACGAGTAAAAGAGGCTATTGTAATAACCAAAGAAAGTTCGCCTTACAGGGATGGTAAATTTTTGGTTTACTGTTTCTTCTGTATGCTCTTTGCGATATGTTTTTTCCAGCTTTTTAGTACATTGACTATTTTTTATAAAGATACAGCGCGTCTCAGCCAACAAAATATAGGATATATTTTAGGATATAGTGGCTTTCTGATCGTTTTGTTGGAAATGTCATTTGTACAGATCGCTGAAAAATATTTCAGACTGGCTGTTACAATGCTTTTGGGAACTTTGTTATGTGGTTTTTCTTACGCGATGTTGGCTTTTGATTATCATATCATAACATTGGTTGTATCCATGACTTTACTGTGTATAGGTGAAATCTGGACGCTGCCTTTTATGTCTACCATTACTGCTTTACGTTCAGGAGCCAATAATAAAGGAGCTTATATGGGGTTAAACGGGATTTCCTTTTCCATAGCTTTTATTGTTACGCCTTATGTAGGAACTTTAATTGCTGAAAGATTTGGATTTACTACTTTATGGATTGGAACGGGAGTTCTGGCTTCGATTATTGCCGTTGCTTTTTATTTTATTATTCCCTGGATGCTGGCTGAAAAAGTTTCGAAAGAGGAAATAGTTTAAAAATCATTGATTAGTTTTGTAGAATGGTGAGGCTCTGTTTTTTATTCTTTATCATCTGCTGTTCACTTTTCTCTTCTCAGAAAAGAGATTCTGCTGAATTGATTTCTGAAGTCAGCATTGATGCTTACAGAAAGCCTACAACCTACATCACTTCTACAAAATCGGTTGCCGTAGTTTCAAAAGAGCTTTTGAATCAGAATACACCGGAGCGGATGCTGGAATCCATCAATCAGATTGCCGGGGCGAGAATGGAAGAACGTTCTCCGGGGAGCTATAGAATCTCTGTACGTGGAAGTACATTAAGGTCTCCTTTTGGGGTACGTAATATTAAAGTGTATCTCGATGATTTTATTTTGTCCGATGCTTCGGGGAATACGTATTTTAATGTTATTTCTCCCGAGCTAGTCAATAAGATGGAAATTTATAAAGGCCCGGAAGGAGGGGATTTTGGTGTTGCTACAGGAGGAACTCTTCTTCTCCAGACCAGATCCTCAGATAATTTATCAGCACACCTTTCAGTAGGTAGCTATGGAACTTTTAATCAGAGTTTTGATTTTTCAAAGCAGACGGGAAATCACTTTTTTGAAATTTTTCAGAATTATTACAGAACTGATTCCTATAGAGAGCAATCTGCAGTTGAAAGAAAACAAATCTATCTCAAGGACCGTTTTCAATATTCTAAAAAGGGAATGCTGAATGCTATGATTCTATGGTCTGACCTGAATTATCAAACTCCGGGTGGTCTTACATTAGAACAAATGAATACAGACAGACGCCAATCGAGACCCGCAACGGCAACACTTCCCGGAGCAAGGGAACAGGATGCAGGAATTCGTAATAAAATGATTTTGGCAGGTGTTTCGCATCTGTATAATTTTAGTCCCAAATTTTCTCATTTTGTTTTGCTTCAAGGTTCTTATGTAGATTTTGAAAACCCATTTATCACCAATTTTGAAAACAGGTTTGAAAGGAATTTTGCATTGAGAACACATCTTAATTATGAAGAGCAGTGGAATAAAATTGCAGTCTCATGGAGACTGGGATTTGAAGGCGGTATTAATACCGTTTTTATTAAAAACTATGATAATAATAAAGGAACGCAGGGAAATCCACAGAATTTTGACAAACTTCAAAACAGCTCGGGTTTTTATTTTATCTCCCAAAAGCTCAATTTCAATGATAGACTATTCAGTGATATCTCATTAAGTCTCAATTCTAATTCGTATCAATGGGAAAAATTATTTCCCGGTTATGACAGTGGTGAAGTTCGTTTTAAAAATCAATGGCTTCCCAATATAGGGCTAACTTATCTTTTAGGAAAAGGCTTTTCGGTAAGAGCGAAAATAGGAAAAGGAAATTCTGCACCAACCAATGAGGAAATCCGGTCTTCGAATCAGGAATTCAATTTCAAGCTGGGTCCGGAATATGGATGGAATAAGGAAATAGGTTTTCGTAAACAGTTGAGTAATGCCTTGTTTGTTGAGGCCAGTTACTTTGATTTCAGAATGAGAAATGCGATTGTAAGAAGGCAAAATGAAAAAGGGCAGGAGTTTTTTGTGAACCAGGGAAATACCCTTCAAAAAGGAGTGGAGGTGTTGGTAGAGTCAAGAAATTTTGCTTTTCAAAATACCTTTCTAAACCGATTTAAGTTTAGATTATCAGGAAGTTTTTATCAGTTTAAATTTGGGGATTACAGACAAGGAAATAATAATTTTTCCGGAAATGATCTGACAGGCGTTCCCTCAACGACCATTAACAGTTTGCTGAATTTTGTGTTTTTTAATCAGCTTTCAGTGGATTACTCACATTTCTATATTTCAAAGATTCCTTTAAATGTTGCCAATTCAGTATGGTCAGAATCTGCGTTTATCGGAAACATTCAATTTGGATTTCCTATTGCCATTGAAAAAACAAAAATGAAGCTATATCTTCAAGTTCAAAATCTATACAATAGTGACTATGTTTTAGGGTTTGATACAAACGCTTTTGGAAATAGATTTTATAATCCGGCAGCCAAACGGAATTTTATTTTAGGGGCTAAAATTGATTTTTAAATTTTTTTTGAAACTACTAGCTGTTAATATGATTGTCATTCTATCTATATTGCAATTTGTGATTGACTACATCTAATCTTCGATTTCAGAAACACAGACGATAAGTCTGCGAACGAAGCCCAGGAAGCGAAGGAATCTAAACAAAGCAATAAAATTGAAATCTTTATAAACTATATTTAGATTCCTCGAAATGATAGACTGGATATGTAATCGTCTTTTAAATGAACTATAAGCTTTTACCCAATCTTTGTCACTCTGTAAGAGTCTCAACAATCTTTGTAAAATCATAGTTTAGATTCCTTCTGAATGACAAAGATTGAAAACACAATCTTTGTCATTGACTACGTCTAATCTTTGATTTCAAAAATAGAGCGAAGACGAAGTGAAAGAATCTAAACTTAGAATATCAATAAAACTTTAAAAACTTCGAGATAAAAAATATTTCCCACAGATTTCACAAATGACGCAGATGCCTCTTGTCATTCAGGATTAAACCTGATGATGTTTCAAAATATTTTTTATAATCATATTTGCATGAATTCTTGAATTTTCAATGAACCACAGATGGGTATCCATTCCTCCACAAACTACTCCTGCAAGATAAAGGTTTTTAACATTTGTTTCCATAGTTTCGGGATGGTATAAAGGATTTAGGCAGTCTCCCTGAAGTTCGATTCCTGAGTTTCGTAAAAAGTCAAAATCAGGCAGGTAACCGGTCATGGCCAGAACGAAATCATTTTCTATTTCATGAACGTTTCCTTCTTTGTCTTTAAAAATGACTGAGTTTTCTTTAATTTCTAAGAGCTCAGAGCTAAAATAGGCTTTGATACTTCCTTCAGCAATTCTGTTTTCAATATCCGGCTTTACCCAATATTTTACATTGTTTGATATATCTGGACGACGGACAATCATGGTTACCTCGGCTCCTTTTCGATAGGTTTCCAGTGCTGCATCTACGGCTGAGTTACTGGAACCAATCACCACGATTTTCTGCTGAGCATAGGGGTAAGGCTCGGTATAATAATGTTTCACTTTAGGTAAGTCTTCCCCCGGAATATTCATTCGGTTAGGGATATCATAGAAGCCTGTTGAAATAACAATATTTTTGGCGAAATACTTTGATTTAGTAGTTTCAACTTCAAATAGATTTTCTTTTTTTGAAACCTTTATGGCTTTTTCATATAGGTTGATATTGAGATTTTTCTGACGGGTAATGCCCTGGTAATATTCTAAAGCTTCCTGTCTTCCCGGTTTCGGAGCTGTAGAAATAAATGGGATTTCATCTATTTCAAGCTTTTCAGCTGTGGAGAAAAAACGCATATACAAAGGGTAATTGTACAGTGAATTGACAATAGTTCCTTTTTCTATAATAACATACGTGAGATTGTTTTTCTGAGCTTCCAGTGCACAATTTAAACCAATAGGGCCTCCTCCGATAATAAGAATATCTAAAACTTCCATATAACAAATTTACTTAATTTTCTGGCACTAGTTTTGGTCCTTTTATGTAATTAACATTAAAAAAATGAAGAAACTATTCCTTTCAATACTTGTTTTAAGTGTTGTAGCTTGTAAAAAGAATCCTGAACAGCCTGGTGTCAACTCTGTAGATTCTACAGCTCAGGTAAAAACTGACAGTACAGCTGTTCCAAAGCTTAGTGAAGCTGAGAAAAAGGAAGTCCTGAAGAAAACAAACGATGAGATTTTGCAGACCTTAAAAAATAAGGACTATAAAAAAATTGCTGACTTTATTCACCCTGAAAAAGGAATCCGTTTTTCAATGTATGCTTTTGTCAATTTAAAAGAAGATAAGCATTTTTCTAAAGCTGATTTTGAAAAATATGTAGAAACCCCAACACAATTTACCTGGGGAGCGCATGATGGTTCAGGGGATCCATATAAAGAAACCATTAAAAACTATTTAGGGAAGTGGGTGTTTTCAAAAGATTTTACCACGTCTTCTTATTCTTATAATGAATTCCAGGGAAAAGGAAATTCCTTAAATAACCTGCAGGAGATCTATCCAAAACATGACTTCACCGAAAACTTTATTAAAGGGACCGAAAAGTACGGCGATATGGATTGGAAGACCCTTCGTTTTGTATATGAAGAATTTCAAGGGAAGCTTTACTTAATAGCGGTCATCAATGATCAATGGACGATTTAATTTAACGTGAGCTCGATAGTAACTTGCTTAACATCAATTATTGGTGACTATTGTTATTAAAAAAATAAAATAAGCTGCTTAATGGTCATAAAATCTTTGATTTTTATCTTTGCGGGCTTTGCTAAGCGAAGCGCCTTAAATATAACGCATTTATAGATAGATCTTTGCGTTGTTATAAAATTTCAGCTAACTTTTTAGTAAGATGTCTTCTTGAAAACTGTTCTATATTTTGAGCGTTTTCAAGAAGATTTCCTTTTTTCCATAATTCGAATTTTTCCAGGATAAATACTTTAATCATTTCAGAGTCTTCATAGCTGAAATGCTTTCCGGCATGAGTCTCTTCCAGTATCTTCGAAACGTCTGCTTTATCAGGGCCAAATGAAATAATCTGTTTTCCTGTAGCTAAATATTCGAAAATCTTTCCGGGAATAATACCTTTGGATGATTCGTTAGGAAAATTGGTGATCAACAGCACATCAGAATTTTGCATTTCTGTAATTGCCTTGTCATGAGATAGGTAGCCTAAATCCAGGATATGTTTTTTCAGGTTTGAATTCTGAAGCGAAGTTAGAATTTTATCATCGATTCTGCCTGCAAATTTCAAAGTGAAATGTTGGGCAAAATCAGTATCGGTTGTAACCAGATTGTCCAGTGCTTTCCAAAGGTTTTCAGGATTACGAAGCTGCTCTAAAACACCGATATAGCTTAATGTAAATTGAGTTTGAGGGTTTGAGGGTTTGAGTTCATTGTCTCCGTTATCTAACATTTGAGCAATTTCGCCATTTTGCAAATTTGCCTTTTCGCTATTGTGCCCTTCAGCTTTCTTTTCTGCATCACTCTCATCAAATCCATTGGTAATACAGATGGAGTTTGCTCCATTTTTCCTGAAGTTTTCGGCATCAGTATAGCTGGTGGCTAATGTAATATCCGCATTTTTAAAAACTTCACTTTCCAGTTGACGGTGTTTTCGATCTGAACTTTTGGTTAGTTTCAAATGCTTATAATATGAAATTTCTGTCCAGGGGTCACGGAAATCAGCGACCCATTTTAGAGATGGAAATTCTTTTTTAAGCTGTAAGCCGATAAGGTGTAAGGAGTGGGGTGGTCCGGAAGTGACTATAACATCAATTTTATGCTCTTTTAAATATTGTTCTAAAAACTTCACAGATGGCTTTACCCAGAAAACTCTGGCATCAGGAATGAAAAAATTCCCTCTTATCCAGATAGAAAGTTTGGATTTCCAGTTTTGGTTGGTGCCGACATCAAATTGTCCGGCCTTAAACTTTTTATTGCTTTTATTGAGTTTTTCAGCCAGCTGATAAGGTTCCCAGATGTTGGTTTTAATAATGTCAAGATCTTTTGGAACATCATTTAATAAACTTTCATCTAATAAAGGATAACTGGGATTTTCCGGTGTATAAATGATCGGCTTCCATCCGAAATCGGGTAAATATTTTGCAAACTTCAACCACCGCTGAACACCCGGACCTCCTGCCGGAGGCCAATAATAAGTGATGATCAATATTTTCTTCTCTTCCATTAATAGGGATGTTGTATTCTGTCGACAAAAACGTTAATCATCTTTATAACCTAAATGAGTCTTAATATTTTAAAATTTAACCATTAATCAAAGGTTGAGAATATTAAGAGATTTCTCTTTCGTCGAAATGACAGATGCTAATTGAATTTATATCGCAATTTAACAAATCAGCGATTTCTCCATTTTACGCTTTCTCGTCGGTTAAGACTTCTTTCTTTTTGTTTTTATTGATCCAGAATATTCCAAAGGCACTTAATGCGATAAATAGCCCGAAACAAAGTAAAGAAATCCATTTCCCTTTCTCAATAACTTCTGGCTCGAAAATCATTGTGATATGGTGTTTTCCTGCAGGAACGTGAACAGCACGAAGCAGATAGTCAGCTTTGATATATGGAACTTCTTTTTCATCTACAAACATTTTCCAACCGTGAGGATAGTAAATTTCAGAGAATACAGCCAATTGTGGGGTTTTAGATTCGGATCTAAACTCCAGTTCATTAGGCTGGTATTTTGTTAAATTAATAAATGCAGTAGAATCTGCCTGTACAGGCTTATTACTAAAATAAGATTTATCTTCGGAAGCAACGACAGCAGTTCTTTTGCTGTTGATCACTCCTATTGATTTGATCTCTTCATTCGGACTGTTGACAAACTGTATATCACTTACAAACCATGCATTACCGTTTGCTTTGGTATTAGGTACTGTCTGAGGATTTTCAGGACCACCAACAACCCAATATTTTGCATTGAGAAGGTTCAGAACATTGGGAACCTTTACAGAATCTGTGATTTGGAAGTACTCATTGATCACGTCATCATATCTTCTCAACTTTACTGCATGATAACCTCCGATAGAAGATTTGAAATAAGAGGTATTGGTTTCACTGAACGTTCCTAAGATGTTGTTGAAAATTCTATAATGAGATTTGTCTTTTTCAGCAATCGTTTCTAATGTTTTATTGACATTCACATTGGCTAAAATAGATCCAAGGCTTGGGTTAGCTTGTACTTTTTCTGCAAGCAGATCAGAACCTTCAGTCTGAAAAGGGTTTTCTGCAAAAACTTTATCTACATAATTTTCATCATTCAGATAACGTTTGTTTACCGTCCATAAATCAAATAAGCTCACAACACCGATAATGATCAATGCAATGTTCTGGCTTAGCTTTTTCTTCATGGTCAGGAATAAAACGGCAGCAGTAATAGCAAGATAAATAAATGCTTTGATAGCATCAATCTTAAACAATTTAAATCTTTCATCCACCAGATAATCCAGTAAAAAAGGTGGGAAATACAGCTTTTCATTATCCGTATAAAAGCCTAATAACCCCTTTCCGAAAATTAAAAGGATGAGAATAAAGCCTAAGGTTCCGCCTCCTACATAAAGAAGGATTTTCTTTTTATATTCTTCCGTCAGTTTCTCATCAGTGAAGAATTTATACAACCCGATAATGGCAATTAGCGGGAATAATAATTCTACGACTACCAGGATAGAAGAAGGTGCTCGGAATTTATTATAAAAAGGAACAAAGTCTATGAAGAAATCAGATAATGGCATAAAGTTGCTTCCCCATGCCAATAAAATGGTCAATATAGAAGCTCCTAAAATCCAATATCTGTATTTTTTAGAGGCAAAAAAGAATCCTAAAAGTGCCAGGAAACATACTACAGCACCCTGATAAGCAGGTCCAGAAGTTCCGGGTTGGTCACCCCAATAGGTTACGCTGCTAAATCCTTTGGAAATTCTATCCATTTCAGCTTGTGAAGTTACATTCTCCTGAACAAGCTCCTGAACTTTGTTCATGATTTCCTTAGCTTCAGGTTCCTGGCTTCCTCCTCCCATTAATCTTGGGATAAAAAGATTCAGGGTTTCCAATCTCCCATAGCTCCACATCAGCATACTTTCTTTATCCATTCCGGATTTCCCTGAAGTATGGGTTTCCGTATTCAAAATTTGCTTTCCACGGACAGTTTCTTTTATGTATTCGGAATTGGCCATGATTCTTTGAGAATTCATTCCAACACCGATGATACAAGCTCCTGCAATAATAGCTGAGGATGTGATGAAATGCTTCATCGGAACCTTTTTTTGAATAGCCCTGATCAGTTCAGAGATAAACAAAAAGCCTAATGCAAGAAATAGATAATAGGTCATCTGTGGGTGGTTTGCTGCCACCTGTAAGCCCATAAAGAGTGTCGTGACAATAAACCCTAAAACATATTTCTTACGGATATAGACCAATAAAATTCCTGCCAGCAGTGGGGCAAAATATTCGATCGTATTTACCTTACCGTTATGTCCGGCAGCAATGATGATATAGAAATAGGTGGAAAGTCCGAAGAAAGTTGCGCCTAATAAAGCATACTTCCAATTTCTGACAACCACCATTCCCAAAAGGAAAAATCCTGCAAAAAGTAAAAACAGATAATTAACCGGTCTGGGAAAGAAATTCAGGTTGCTATCAATTTTTTTGATGATATCTCCTTTAAACTGACTTCCCATCTGGTAAGTCGGCATTCCCCCAAACATAGAATCACTCCAGTAGGTTTCTTTTTCAAAATTAGCTCTGTAATCAAGAAGTTCTTTTGCGCCTCCTCGATACTGAACAATGTCATGTTGGAAAAGCTGTTTTCCCGTAAAAACAGGAGTGGAATATAAAAATGCTAAAACTATAAATACAACTAATGAAATTGCAATATAAATTAAGTTTTTATTTTTCGCCATGCTGGTTATTATCTTTTATTTCTTGGAATTTTTTACTTTTTATCCTTAGGTTCCTTTACTTCCTCGTAGTCCACAGTTTCTGCGTCCCAATTGATTTTTTGGTTTTTATTCTTATTTGAGTTTTGTATATCCTGATGCTTATTATTGTTGTTATTGAACCGGTAGCTATAGAAAGTCTTAAAGAAAATCCTTTTAAGGATATTCCAGACAAAGAAAAGAATAATAGCCGTCAGTATTAGCTCAAGAATCCACTTCATATCTTTTTAATTTTATAAACCTCAATTATTTGGCAGATGGGTTGACCATTACCGAAGAATTGGAAACACTTTTCATAGATTGAGACTGTTTTCCGTCAGAAATAGTTTCTACCTGTGTTGTTTTCACTGTAATATTCTGGTTGGTAATCCATCCTGTATTTTCATCAAATTTTATAGTACCATTTTGTACCAGCTCACTGCTGATGCTGTGAGTCATCGGACCTTGTGCCTGCTTGTCTGTTTTTTTAGGAATTCCACCTGTTACAGAGATTTCAGCTACACCATTTCCTACACTTTTCAGTTGGTAGTTTGAAGTTACTTTAATTTTACCATTAGGATCTGCATTTTCAGTATTGGACCATTTGTCGCCAACTTTTACTCCCTTTTTAGGCATAATAGTCAGGTTTTTGCTAAATTGATCTTTTAATACTTTCTCGTTAAAGCTTTCTTTAAGGCTGGCTACAACACTTGCCTTTTGGTTAGCATCTTTAACCAAAGTACCTACTGCATTGGAAACTTTAGTATAAACAGGATCGAAACCTGTAATAGAAATTACATTTCCTTTGGTATCCATTTTCATATTCAGCTTATTGCTGGTCAATGCTCTGTTGATATTCCAGATCATTTTAAGATCATCCTCTTTAGGAATAGGTTGCTTGGTATCTACCACAATCGTTTTTCCATCAGCAGTCTGAGAATTTCTTTTAGAGATCAGGTTAAGCGTAAGATCGTAAACATTATCCTTGACATCGTTTACGGTAAAGCTCATTTCATCTGTAGATTCGCTGGTTCCGTTTAAGGTTTTACCTTGTGGGTCAGTCATCGTTTTTACATCTCTCTGATAAGTTGTCAAAGGATAAGTTTTTCCTTTTTCAAGTTTGAAAGTTTGAGTGTATACTCCTGCAGAATCACTGATTGCAGGATGCTCAACCACTTTCGCTACTGAATCAGCCGGAACTTCTACTGTTACTGTTTTTCCGGTTTTAGGGTCTACTTTTGTTATTTTTGTTGTTTCTTTTTTACAAGATACAACAGCTATAGATGATATTAGCATTAATGCTGCTATGTTTTTCATTCGATCTTTTTTTATTTTTTACTACTATTTTTATATATACTTTCTGCAATATCCTGCAGTTTTCCTTGTGAAAGTCTATCCGATTCATTGGAAAGTAAAGCTACTCTCATATTTTTTGAAGGATACATCTGTTGGGCACTTGAAAAACCAAAGTTTCCTCCTGTATATCCGAAGGTCTTACTATCGTCTTTATAAGGATGAATTCTCCAAAATAAGCCGATGGGATCTCCGGTAGATTGAGCAAAGGCGTATGGGCAGCTATCCTATATTTATTATTTTTAAGGCGAAGCTGCGTATTATTCCACTATATCTTCACTTGTAAAGTAAATATCAATTGCCTGAGCCATTTCAAAGCATTATTTTTCCCTTTTCATCATAATCGGTCATAGTCTTGCAGAGTTCGTGCCAAGTATAGTGTGCTTCATCTTAAACTTTATGCATTCATTTCAAATGATACAAAACGTAATGATAAAAGAAACTATCTTGTCGTGAATTAAGGATTTGGAATTGCAGTTATCTTCTGCCTTACCGCCTCATATAAAATCGCTCCACATGCTACAGAAACATTTAGGGATTGAGTTTTACCCTCAATAGGTAGTTTTATTTTTTCATCTGAATGATGTAAAACTTCTTTTGATATACCCGTTTCTTCGTTCCCCATTACTATAGCACAAGGTCCTGTAAAATTAACATCATAAATCAGTTTCTGAGCTTTTTCAGTAGCTGCAAATACAGCAATTCCACTTTGTTGAAGAAAATCTACGGTATGTGCTAAGTTGTTTTCCTTACAAATCTTAATATTATAAAGTGCTCCTGCCGAAGTTTTGATTGCATCCGAATTGATCGGCGATGCTCCTTTTTCAGGAATAATAACAGCATCAATTCCTACACATTCTGCTGTTCTGCAGATAGCTCCAAAATTCCTTACATCGGTAAGCCTATCCAAAATCAATAAGAAAGGAGTTTTTCCTTCTTCAAATAATTGAGGAACGATATCTTCCACTTTATGAAATGGAACGTCCGAAATAAAAGCGACCACCCCCTGGTGGTTTTTTCTTGTAAAACGGTTCAGTTTTTCGATCGGAACGTAATTGGGACGGATTTTATTTTTTGCTAAAACTGCTTTCAGATCAGCATAAATAGGACCTTGAAGTGCATTTTGCAAAAAGATCTTGTCAATAGTTTTTCCCGCCTCAATAGCTTCAATTACGGGGCGCAGCCCGAAAATAAAGTCGTCTTTCATTTAATTTGTTTAAAGTTTAATGTTTAAAGTGGTCCGAGATTTTGGATACGAGTTCAAAAAATTGAATTTGTCGTTAGGGATTATTGTTTATTCCCTCTTCCTTATGTCCCTTCTTCCTTCATTTAATATTTTTCTCCTAAAATTGCTCTTTTTTGCGAAAGCAAATAGCCATAGTGTAAGCTTTCGTGCATGTTGTTAAAGATGATAGCATCCTGAATGCTTTTCAAATCCATACCGAAACTGGTAGTATATGGTGTGTAATCTGAGAAGAAATCACTGTCATAATCTTTCATTAAGATCTTTGAAGTTTCAGTCAATAGAAACTCTAAATCTTCCACTTCAGACTTCTGAACATTCAGATTAGGTAAGGTTCCTTTTTTATAGGTTTCAATCCAGTATTTATCAATTCTGAAAGGATTTCCGCTTAGGTAATAATGCAAAAGTTGCTGTGTAGCAACCGTATGGGCAATATTCCAATACATATTATTGTTGAAGCCATCCGGAATAAGCAAAAGATCTTCATGGGAAGTATTTTGCAATATATCCAATAGGTTTCTTCTTACCTGTCTGTGAGCTTGAAAATGATAATTCATTTTACAAAATTTTAATCACCAAAAATAGTTTAATAAACTGGAAATGACAATTTTTTGAAAGAGGGATTAAAGCAAAAATTTTTTAACCCTGGCCAATACGTTATTTATTTTCCTCTTTTTGTAAACTTTTTCTTTCTATAAAATAGACTCTAAAAAAGGTTTTGTTGTTTTTTTAAATAATAAGGTTTAAGTGTTTATATGAGAAAATTATTTTTTTATGATTTTATGTTTAAAGGCAGTACCATCCTTCATGACAATATTTAAAAAATAAATACCCGAACTGTAAGTGGAAAGATTGATGATGTTTTCTCCATAATTTTCAAATAATTTTCTTCCATCTATACTGAAAACAGCTATAGAGGAAACATCTGTCTTTGATTGGATATGAACAAGATCAGAAGTCGGATTGGGGTATATACTGACATCTATAGTCTTAATATCATTTACGTTCAAAACACTGCTGCTTTTTCCTTGCACATAGACCGATAAATAGACGTCCCCTTGCTGTTGATTAAATACAGCCGTTGGTATTGTATGTTTCAAGGTATGATTCCCGGCAGTTATACTAGGTAATGTGAAGCCTCTGATAGGTACGGAGTTGCCCGGGCACCAGTTTTTCCATGAAGTCCAGTCGGCAAAACTCTTTGGAGTAGAGCCGTAAATTCCGTTCCCTTGCGTATTGTATACCCTATAAGGTTCACAGGAAATACCGCCGGGTGTATAGGTGAGGACTTGTACATCATCTATGTAAGTGTAGTTTTGCCTTCTTATGTACTCTTCTCCACCGCTATTGGCACCATGGGGAGTAGATATTACAAAAAATCGGGCATCCGTAATAGTATTGGGCAGGTTGAAATTTAAGATTCTGACTGTTTCTCCAGTGACATCCGTGCTGTTGTAGTTGTTAAGTCTGCTGTAGCTTAGTAAAGGAACCAGACTATTGTAATCTGAAGCAGTTGCTCCCGTATTGGTTGAGAAAAATGTCAGAGTTCCTGAAAAAACATCAATTCTTCCAGCACATCCTGTAATCTGCGTTTGTGCTGCATAAGGAACGCCAAAAACATCCAGCTCCATATACATATCATACGTAGTCCGTAATCCGGTATCATGAAATACACTGTACAAATTACTTAAATCATATGTGTAAGGAACCTCCATAGGAGAACGGTTTTTGTTCATAAATGGAGTGATATATCTGCCTACTTCAATTCTTTTCACATTGGTGTCATTTGTTGTGTAAGTAGGTTGATTTTTAGGAACCATTGCTAAATAAACACTTCCCAGACGGTCATAATTATCACATAAAGCACCGATGGTTACTCTCATGGCAATTTTTGCCTTAAAGGAATTGAGTTCAGTATCTGTAAGTTTTCTTGCATACCTTGTGTTTGATAGCCTGATCAGTCCGGGTGGGACAGGGGTGGATACCGTAGCTGCATAACCATCATAATACACGGCTTGTGAAATCACATTGACTTCAGAAGTCGTCTGTGATTTAAGAAGGCCGGCAAAAAGTAGGCTTAAAAAAAATAGTTTTTTATGCATATTATTTGGGTGTTTAATACAAATATATTAAGATGTATGATTAAATAATCACATTTGTTGGAAAAATTAAAACTTTAATGTTAAATTAGCAATATGTATCAGGTTAATTTTATTAAATATGAAGAAAATTTTACTTTTATCTTTATTATTGACAGTATTGCTATTTAATGCTCAAATAAATATAAATATTGGAAGTACAGGTGTGGGAACTGTACCGATAAGTAGTTTTTTTTCCTATTCTTATGTTCATCAGATATATCCGAAGCAGGAAATAAATGCTAATGCAGCAGGGAATATCACAGGTCTTACATTTTATTTAGACTCATCAGCCAGTATCACCGATTCATCAAATTGGACTGTGTATCTTGGACATACCTCAAAGACCGCTTTTACTTCCGGAACAGATTGGATTCCTGTCTCACAACTAACTCAGGTATTTGCTGGAAGTGTAGTCAATAATAATGGTAAAGTTCAAGTTTCTTTTACCGTACCATTTTCCTATAATAATACAGATAATCTGGTGGTTGCAGCAAAAGAGAATTCTCAGAGTATTGATATTAATAATTTTGATGAAGCTTTTCATGTTTATCAGCATCTTCCTTATTCAACTCTTTATTATAAAGGAGATAAAATGATTGTTGATCCCGCATCTCCACCAGGTGGAATAAGGGCTGATTATAAATCAGCTATGACGATTTCAGGTTTAATACCGAGAGGAACTCCTGCCTGTCCTTTTATCATTTATCCATTAAATAATAACCAATCAGTTCCTTTGTCTCCTAATGTCGGGTGGTTTCCTGTTTCCGGAGCAAATTCTTATAGGGTTTCAATAGGAACGAGTCCAGGAAGTATAAATATTGTTAATCAACAGGTAGTAACCAATCCTAATTTTTCTCCATCAGTTCCTCTTAGCCCGGGTACAGATTATTATTTAAAAGTGACTAGTGTTTCTGCGGGTGCTGAATCTTCTGGTTGTACGGAAATTACTTTTAAAACAGTACCTCCCGTACCGGTAAATGATGCATGCTCTGGTGCTTTGTCAGTGACAGCTTTTCCTTATACCTATACACAGAATGATGCGATATCTGCTACTAATAATGCCGGCAATATCAATGTATGCGCTGATGCTATGAATGACGGAAGCTGGTTTAAACTTGTAGGTGACGGAAGCCAATATATCATTAAAGTATCTATGCCTGCAGGCAGTGCTTTTGATCCACAGATAGGTGTTTATAGTGGAAATTGTAATAACCTTGTATGTGTTAACACAGTAGACAATGGGGGAGTAGGTACTGCTGAAACAATGACTATAACCACTACGATGGGGAGTGAATATTTTGTAAATGTAGGATCCTATGAAGAATCGACAGATGTGGCAGAAGATACATTTACGATTAGCATTACCAAGCTTTAAATAGATCAGCAACCTGTTTCAGTTAATCATGCTTTCGAAGATTAAGTGTGATGACGTTATTATGAACAGGATATTATTTCATGTATTAAATTGATTTTTCAGATCGAAAATACAGCTGGATTACTCTGAAAGTCTTTCTAGCCCACGGAATATTTAACAAACTTTAACTCAAAAATGGCATTAATTGTGTTGATTAATGCGAGTATTTATTAGAAATTTACCAATTATTTTAAATTAAGCTATGTCAGATACATATCAAGCAGAAGATATTCGCCAGCTAACGGAGAAAGTAAAGGAAAAAAATTACTTGTTTTCTCTTCTGAGACAGGAAATCAACAAAGTTATTATTGGACAGGAATATATGATAGACCGCCTTTTGGTAGGTCTTTTGGGGAATGGTCATGTCCTTCTGGAAGGTGTTCCCGGATTAGCTAAAACCTTGGCTATAAAAACTTTGGCTGAGGCTGTGCATGGTGATTTTTCGAGGATTCAGTTCACCCCGGATTTATTGCCTGCTGATGTAGTTGGGACAATGATCTATAGTATCAAGGATAATGATTTTTCCATAAAAAAAGGTCCTGTGTTTGCTAATTTTGTACTTGCGGATGAGATCAACCGTGCTCCTGCAAAAGTGCAGTCTGCTCTTTTAGAGGTGATGCAGGAAAAACAAGTGACGATCGGAGATGAGACTATGAAACTACCTAAGCCTTTTTTGGTATTGGCAACTCAAAACCCAATCGACCAGGAAGGAACATATCTTTTACCAGAGGCTCAAAGTGACCGTTTCATGTTGAAATGTAAAATCAATTATCCCGAATTTGAGGATGAAAGAAAGGTGATGAGGATGGTTTCTACAGCTCACCAGCCTACTGTTCAGCCGGTTATTTCTCTTCAGGATATTGTGGATGCAAAAGATTTGATCAACCAGATTTATCTGGATGAGAAAATTGAAAAATACATTCTGGATATGGTTTTTGCAACCCGTTACCCTGAGAATTATGGGCTTTCCGAACTGAAAAACTATATTAGTTTCGGAGCTTCTCCAAGAGCATCCATCAATTTAGCCATTGCATCGAGATCGTATGCATTTCTAAAAGGAAGAGCATTTGTAATTCCTGAAGATGTAAAAGAGCTGGCTAAGGATGTTTTGAGACATAGAATTGGTTTAACTTTCGAAGCAGAAGCGGAAGAAGTTTCAACAGAAGAAATTATCAATAGAATTTTAGCTAAAATTCAGGCCCCTTAATATTATTGTATGGATAAAGTGGTAATCAGAAGCGCTGTACAGGATGATTGCGCTCCCATGTTAGAGCTTATTAAAGAACTTGCTGAGTATGAAAAAGCGCTGCACGAAGTTACAGTGAGCCTGGATGAGTTTATTGATGCCGGATTTGGAAGCGAACCTGTCTGGGGAGCTTTTGTGGCTGAAGTAGATGATGAGATTGTTGGCATATCTTTATACTATAATAGGTACTCTACCTGGAAAGGCAGAAGACTGTATCTTGAAGAGCTTGTTGTTACGGAAAGGATGAGAGGAAAGCAGATCGGGAAAAAATTATTTGACGCTACATTGGAATACGGGAAATCCAATAACTACAGTGGAATGATGTTTCAGGTATTGGACTGGAATGAGCCTGCCATTAATTTTTATAAAAAATACAGCCCTAAATTCGATAATGAATGGTTGAATGTATCTATTGAGTTTAAAGATTAAAGTTGAAGAAGGAATATGAAGTAAGGAAGCTAGGAGAAGGAGGTTAGATGAAGAATTAATACACTATAGCTCTAAACTATCAACCATTAACGATATACTATGCAGATAAAAGATATTGTAAAAAAAGTAAAACAGATTGAAATCCGCACCCGAAAAAAAACGGAGGCTACTTTAATGGGACAATATCACAGTGCTTTTAAAGGACAGGGAATGACTTTTTCAGAAGTTCGACCTTATCAATTTGGAGATGAAATCCGAAGGATCGATTGGAATAAAACAGCTCGTTTTCGAGAACCATTTGTAAAAGTAATGGAAGAGGAAAGAGAGTTGACCATGATGATTCTGGTTGATATTTCGGCCTCGATGGATTATGGAACCAAGTCTCAGCTGAAAAGAGAGTATGTAGCTGAAATTGCTGCAAGCCTAGGGTTTTCAGCAGCAGGTAATAATGATAAAGTTGGATTGATCCTGTTTGCAGATAAAGTATATAAAGTGATTCCGCCGCAGAAAGGCAGAAAACATATTCTTTCCATCATCAGCAATATTTTAACGGCAGATTATGTTCCCGCTGTATCTAAAGTGGATAAGGCATTGGAATATATGATGGGAATTTTTAAAAGAAAATCTTTGGTTTTTTTATTTTCCGATTTTGAGGATGAATACGATTCCAAAATGCTAAGGGTTGCTTCAAAAAAGCATCAGTTGCTGGGAATGAGAATTTATGACGAAAAAGATAATGAAATTCCGAATGTTGGATATGCTCTTTTTTATGATTCAGAAACAGGAAAACAGGTTTGGGCTAATACATCCAGTGCAAGATGGAGGTATACCTTTGCTGAAGCTCAGAAACAAAAAGTAAGAGCACTCGAAGATGATTTTGCTAACAGTTCTGCCAGTTTTATGAACGTTGCTGCGGGCGAAGATTATTCTAAACTATTATATAACTATTTCCAGAAGAAGTAATTGTATGAGAAGTAGAGTTAAAATGGCTGAATCGCAGATCTGTTAAAGCATTAAACTGCAAGAGAAATCTCAGGATAATTTTAATTACTGATTAAGCTGTCATGAACATTGAGTTTTAAATTTCCAGATCAGAATGATAAAGTTGCTTAATCATTAAAATGTATTGAAAAAATTGAAAAAAATATTATTTATATTATGTTCTTTAATCTGTGTCAGCAGTTTTTCACAGATACTGTCTTCCCACCTGGAGAAGCAGACCATTGCTTTAGGAGAACCTAATCATTTGATTATTAAAGTAAATAATCTCAATAATCAGCAAGTTACCTCGGCTGCTAAAAATGAATTGTTGCCTTTTCATTTTGAGGAAATAAAAGACAGCATAGGAACACAGCCCAATGTATACGAAAGAAAAATTGAATTTGCAGTTTATGAAGAAGGAAAATTTACAATTCCTGAACTTGAATTTAAGGTAGGGGACAGAGTATTGAAAACCATTCCTTATGAAATTGATGTTATTAATACGGCTCAAAAAGGAGATCAGATTAATGATATCATGAAGAACAAAGAGATCAAGCTGGGAACTAAAGACTACTGGGAGCTTTATAAGTGGTATATTTTAGCAGGCTTGTCGCTGATTGCTCTCATTGTTGCAATCATTATGTATCTTAAATGGGGAAGAAAATCGAAAAGTTCGCCTGCTGTGGCAACCAATCATACACTAAAAGAATTGGATTCACTTAAAAAGAAAAAATATATAGAAGAAGGAAATTACCGTTCGTTCTACGTAGAATTGATTGACATTTCAAGAAAATTTATCACCAAACAATATCATTTACCGGCAGATGTACTGCTTACGGATGATCTTGTCCACTTACTGAAGGAGAATAATACCATTTCGCTGGATAATGAAAAAGTAGTCGAAGAAGTATTTCTAAGAGGGGATTTGGTAAAGTTTGCCAAAACATTCCCTGATCAAAAGACTATGGAAAATGACTTTGCGGATATCAGAGAATTTGTAAAAAGATCTTCTAAAGATCTGGAATTTGAAAACTTAAGAAAGGATGTTTAATTTTGAATTGTATAGTCCATGGTTTTTGCTGCTTTTTCTGCTGTTTATTCCTCTTTTATTCAGGGATATAAGTAAACAGAAGAAAAAAGGTATTAAGGTCCCGACTGTAAAGAATATGGACCCCAATAATGGAATTCTCGCAGTACTTTTTCTTTTGAAAATATCAAAATATCTGATACTTTCTGCCCTTATCATTGCGATGGCAAGACCAAGAACTTTTACAGTTTCCCAGGACAGAGATGACACCAAGGGAATTGACATCATGCTCTCTGTAGATGTATCGCTAAGTATGCTGGCTAAAGACCTAACTCCTGACCGTTTGACTGCACTTAAAAATATTGCAATAAAATTTGTTGAAAAACGTCCTAATGACAGGGTGGGGCTTGTGACGTATTCCGGAGAAGCCTTTACAAAAGTTCCGGTCACTTCGGACCATCAGGTAGTCATCGATGAATTAAAGAATCTGAATCCCCTGGAACTCCAGCCGGGAACGGCAATCGGGGAAGGACTTTCTGTAGCGGTTAATCACCTGAAGAACAGCAAAGCAAAAAGTAAAATTATTATTCTGATGACAGATGGTGTTAATACCATTGAAAATGCAATGCCTACGCAGGTAGGAGCAGAGCTCGCTAAGAATAATAATATAAAAGTATATTCGATCGGGATAGGAACAAACGGTTATGCATTAATGCCTACACAAACAGATATCTTTGGTGATCTGGTGTTTACGGAAACCGAAGTTAAAATTGATGAGCCTATTTTGAGAGAAATTGCTCAGGTAACCGGCGGTAAATATTTCAGAGCAACTTCCAATAGTAGTCTGGAGGAAGTTTATGATGAGATTAACCAACTGGAAAAATCTGACGTGAAGGTCTCTAAATTATATAATTATGAGGAATATTTTAAAATTTTCCTTTGGATAGCCCTGGGAATGTTAGTAATGGATGCATTGTTGAGATGGGTATTTTATAAATTTTTAAGCTGATGAATTGGTATTTAGGAAATTATTGGTATTTATTGCTGTTGCTGCTTTTGCCGCTGCTGGCCTATCTATTGGTTCATTATCTGAAATGGAAAAATAAGAAGAAGAATATTTTTGCAGACAGTCAGTTTCATGAAGACTTATTTGAAAAGAAATCCGGATTTACGAAGGTTTTTCCAACCTTGTACTTATTGGGCATTTTATTTTTAATCTTTTCAATCATTGATTTATTAAACGGATCGGAAGAAATAAAGACCAATCAAAAATTAAATAATGTGATCTTTATGCTTGATGTCTCCAATTCGATGAATGCTGAAGATATTAATCCTAACCGTTTAAACGAAGCAAAAAATGTAATGATCAATACCATGCAGAAGATGAGAAACGATAAGATTGGTATTGTGATTTTTGCAGGTGAGGCAACTTCTATTATGCCGCTGACTACAGATTACGCTTCTGCTGAAACATATATTAATGCAATAGAGACCAACTCTATGCAGATTCAGGGAACTGATTTTTTAAAGGCTATGCGCACGGCGGTGAACAAATTTAAAAATGTAAGCAAAGGAGCCCGGAAAGTAGTCTTGTTGAGCGATGGGGAAGATAATGAAGGAAATGATAATGCAGCGATAAAATTAGCTAATAAAGAGGGCATTATGGTTACTTCTGTAGGAATCGGCTCCGATGAAGGAGCACCTGTACCAGAGTATGTTTTCGGACAATTAATGGGGTATAAAGCTGACCGAAATGGAGAGACTGTAATTTCTAAAAGACAGACAGCAGCTTTAAAAAAGATGGCGGAATCAACAGGCGGAAACTATATTGATGGAAATAATGTTAATGAGGCACCGGATCGGATTATTGATGCTCTGAACAGAAAAATGTCTTCTTCAGAAACATTGGTGAAATCTCAGAATGCGAATCATTATTATCAGTATTTTCTGGCCGTTTCTTTATTCTTTTTCTTTTTAATTTACATTTTCAATCCAAAGAGAGATTTCAATGTGTAGTATTATCCAATTTTCTTTGTATTTTTAAGGGAATACTTTAACCCAACTTTAACAAATAAAGGCCTGTTTATTAACATATAAAGGAATAATTTTGCACATAATGAATACTAAAATCATTTTTTTATCGTTTATAATTGCTTTTCTAGCGTCAGATTTCTTGTTTGCTCAAGAAAACTATAGGACTTTGGTGTATGAGGGTAATCAAAAATTCAATGGTAAAAACTATGATGGAGCATCTTCTAAATACATGGAAGCTATTAAATCCAATGAAAAAGATTTTACGGCACATTACAATCTAGGCAATGCTTTGTATAAAAATAAAAAATATGAAGAGGCCAAGGTTGAGTTTGAAAAAGCACAACAGCTTTCTCAGACGCTTCCTGATAAAGCAGCAGCTCTTTATAATTTAGGGAATACTTATATGCAGATGAATCAGCCGGATAAGGCTGCAGATTATTATAAGCAATCCTTAAAACAGGATCCTTATAACGAAGCAATCAGAAAGAACTATGAGATTGCCAAGCTCAAGGAAAAAGAAAATCAACAAAAGAAAAACCAAAAGAATAACTCAGGCAAAGGAGGCGGTGGTAAAGACCAACAACAAAATGATGATCAAAAAGGTAATCCTAAAGATCAAAAACAAGATCAGGGAAAAGGTCAGCAAAATCAAGGTGAAAGTCAACAGGGTAATGACCCTAACCAGAACCAAAACAACGAGGGCAAAATACCCAAAGATCTTGAAAACGCAATATTAGATAAAGTAAGCGATAAAGAAAAAGAAACCGCCAGAAGAATTTTAAATAAAAATTCTTATTCGATGCCTGAAAGCAACGAGAAAGATTGGTGATGCAGCAAAAACTGATTTACATACTAGTTATTCTTACGTCCGTAATTTCTTACGGACAAGTAAACATTTCTGTAACTCCGGATAAAACGGATTACAACAGTAAGGATATTGTAAATCTTACCATTGTTCTTGAATTGAATGGTAGTGAATATAATCAGCAGACCCCACTTCGTTTACCCGATCTGTCAAAGTTTACCATGGTTGGTAGCGGATCTGTTAGCAGTGGTTATATGGATCCCGAAACCAACACAGTAATCACTCAATACGTTACCCGGGTAGCTCTTGAGCCTAAGCAAAAAGGGAAAGTGAGAATAGGCTCTGTTTTGGTTACGATTAATAACAAAATTTACAAAACCGAACCCTTTGAAATCTTTGTAAGAGAGGGTGACAAAAGATCTGTTGCCAGCGCTTCGAATGATGTTTATCTGAATATGGAAATTGATGATAAGGAGGTGTATCAGGATCAGCCTACCATTGCTGTTTTAAAGGTATATTCTAAAAATATTGATAATTTCAGAAAAGTAAAAAACATTCGTCTTCCGAATCAGGATAATCTCAATGTTCATCCGATCAATTTTAAAAGATCTGAAATTGACCCTTCAGGATATGGGAATATGGCATCTCAGATTTTAGCCATGTTTCTTGTATTTCCTAATGAAGCTGGCTATGTTGAGGTACCTTCTGTCTCAGCTTCCGTAAATACTTATGCTAACAAGAATAAAATTCTATCCAATAAAGTCAAACTGAATGTCAAAAAGCTTCCCGAAGGCTCTCCTGAATACTTTACCAATGCAGTAGGGAATTTCAATGTAAGTGTATACAATGCATCGAAAGACAAAATTGAGGCTAAAAAGCCGATGAATGTGGTTGTAAAAATTTCCGGTGAGGGAAATCTGACGGATATGAATCTGCCGAAAATTGTCGAATCTCCGGATTATGAAGTGTTCGCACCTAAAATTACTTCTAAAGTAGTTCCCGGATTATCGGGAATAAAAGGAGAGATACTGGCGAATTATGTTGTCATTCCAAGAAAAGCAGGTCCTATTTCGATTAAAACAGAGCAATTTGCCTTCTTTAATCCGAATAGTAAAGAATATGTTGATCTGGGGCAGAAAATACTGGCTTTGAATGCTTTTTCCCACGAGCAGATTCTGGAATCACGTTCTACGGTTGAAAAAGTAAATGAGTATACCAACAGTCTGCTTGAAACGGTCAATACTCCGGTATTAAAAACAACAACATTTAAGGTTAAAGAAAAAAGTAAGTTTCACTGGAATATTCTTTTGACCAATATTGCCATTCTTTTAGCACTGTTAATAGGCTATATTTCATTTAAGACTTGGCAAAAAAAGCGTAAATTAATTAAAGAAACCGTACCTGTAAAACCTTTGGGTTCCGTTGCTGAAACAGAAAAGGAAATAAGAGAAAGGCTGAAAACTGATGTGAATGATTATTTCAGCTATTTAGAAAATCTTAAGGACAGCGGAGATTATAAAAAGTTCTTTGAAACGGTAGATGAACTGGATACTGAAGTGAGAAAAGAGTATTTCCAAGGCTCTTCAAAGGATTTTGGGAAATTTTTAGAAAGTTATAAAGGAATTGCTGTTGCTGAGGAATATAGAACTCTTTCCCAAAAGATCCAGATAGAAAAGTATTCACCTGTGAAATCTTCAGAAGGAATAGATGAACTTTTAGTGGCTGTTGTTAATTTGTATTCTAAGATTAGCAAATAGTCAGTTATTTTTCATATTTTTGCGAAATTTTTAATTACAAAGGATGGAAATTTTTGATCATTTTTCTTTTAAAGAAGTCATTACCTGCTTTATGGTTCTTTTTGCCGTAATCGATATTATTGGCTCTATTCCTATTGTTGTAGGTTTACAGCAGAAATTTGGGCAAATAGAGGCCGGGAGAGCGTCAATAACCGCAGGGTTAATTATGATTGTTTTCCTATTCGTAGGAAATAAAATTCTAAAGTTTATCGGAGTAGATGTTAACTCTTTCGCCATTGCTGGTGCATTTGTTATTTTTGTGATTGCTCTGGAAATGATTTTAGGCATTGAAATTAATAAAACGACCGAAGCTAAATCTGCCTCCATCGTTCCTATTGCTTTTCCACTGGTTGCAGGAGCAGGAACTTTGACTACAACATTATCGCTGAGAGCTGAATTTCATGATATTAATATCATTTGTGGAATTATACTCAATACAATTTTCGTATATTTGGTGCTGAAATCAGCGAAATGGCTGGAGAAGAAAATGGGCGAGGCTACATTGGCTATTTTGCAAAAAGTTTTCGGAATTATCCTTTTAGCGATTTCTATTAAATTATTTACAGCAAACTTTGCCCAATTGGTGCAAAACTATATTAATTTTTAAGTATCATGCAGAAGTTTTATAAAGTATTTTTAGTACTATTTATCGTTTTCATCGCAATTAACCTTTATGCTCTAGACTGGCAGTCAGAAGTTTTATCTGAAGATAACCTGAAGTTTGTTTTTTCAATCGCTTCAGCGGTAATCGGATTGATTCTTCTTTTTGTTCTGAATACATGGAGTAAGATCGGAGTAAAGAGATAATCTTTAATATTTATAGAAATTAAAAATCCTCACTGTATTCAGATGAGGATTTTCTTTTATGACTATTGAGGACTTGTGCTTTGAGATCCCTGAAAGACAAGTCTATCCGTAAAGTAAACTTTGTCATTCAGGAGGGATCTCGCCCTTATTATTTAAAAATTTAAAAAAGCCCCTATCCAGAAGATTTGTTATGAAAAGATATTTGAAGAGATAGGATAGGGGCTTAAAGATTAAGCTTCCCTATTAATAAAAGTAAAGATTGGTTTTATAATTGTGGGAGCATATTTTACTGCAACGACAGCCAATATTGCAACTAATAGGAAAATCATCATTTTTTTCTTCTTGTTTAACATCATTTGTTGTTTTTAATGGGTTAAGATTTAAAATATATTGTGTTTTTTATTAATAAAGTCTTTTTTACTCATTATCATTTTTATCTTAGCATAGGTCATGAAATTACTTATGACAACAAGACCTCACTATTACACTGACTTAATGAATATGTTAATCATTCGTCGTGAATAGTTCGCCGCTATAATTTTCAGTGAAATTTTTAGAAGTAAGGAAAAATAGGCTTTCAGGACCTTGTATACCCGTAGCTATCTTCCTATGATAATAGGTAGTGTTTTTCATCCATTTGGTTTTGTGCAAAATTATAAAAAAAATATAAGATAAACAACTGATCTGTTGAGAATCAATTGTTTGTATTTTTAATCTAGAGTAGATGATATAATGATTGATTTTCAATAAAATCATTAACTATCTAATGATTTTTAAGATTATCTAGTGAATTTTTAAATTTATTTGACTTATCAGAAATAATTATAATAAAAAAAACTTAATTTTTTTTTCAGAATGGTTGCTGGATTTTTTGTACTGAGGTGTATGTGGTGTCCGCGGGAAAGGTATCCTTTTGATGTTCTTCTGGATTAGGAACTAATTCTTGGCTTTCATTATATTTTTTGGAAGAAACATCCTTACAGGCTACAAAAAGAAAGAAGCTTATTAAAATTTAAAAAGGAATTTTCATCATGATCATATTCAGGCTAATGAAAGGAATTAGTCAAGAATTATAGCATGCAGAAAATAATGGGAATCCAGTATGATTTAAGAATAAATGAGATTTTTTAAAACAGCCTCAGACTTCAATTCCGTTTCCTGCCATTCTTTCTCAGGATTACTTTGTGCTGTAATGCCACCACCAACAAATAGATGAACAGAGTCCTGATAAAGCTTTGCACAGCGTAAATTAACGAAATACTGAACTGTATCTTTGATTTCAACTTTTATATAGCCTGCATAAAGCTCACGGGGAAATTTTTCAAATTTTTCAATATTTTCTCTGCAAAAATCTTTGGGAATACCACAAACAGCCGGTGTAGGATGCAGCTCACGTATAAGCTGATCTACGATCTCTTCTGTATTGAGCTTTAGTTTAAAATCTGTTCGGAGGTGTTTAATATTTCCCGAAATATGCTCACTAGTAGGGGATTCTTCGATTTCATCAGCAGGCGCATATTTTTTTAGAATATCCCGGATGTATTTAGAAACAGGCTTTTGTTCTTCAATTTCTTTTTCAGACCAGCTTTCAGAAACCGGAAGAGTACCCGCTAGGCTCATGGTTTCAAATTCATGAGTGATGGTACTGAATTTTCCTAAAACCTCTGAAAAAGCACCCATCCATGAGTTTCCTTCATGAATGAAAATATACCTGAAAGCATTAGGGTAGGCAGAGCAAAGGTTTTTAAAACTTTCTTTTAAATCAATAGTATTAAATCCTTCAATGATCTTTCTTCTGGAAAGTACCAGTTTGGGAAGTTGATTATTTTTAATAACTGCAATTACTTTGTTGAGTTTTTGGATATACTCATCTTTAGTTTCAGCAATGACAGCATCTGCTTGTTTGGGTAAAGACTGATACGGAATTCTTATTTTTTCAAAATCTTCTGGCTTAACTTCTATAATATCTCCTTTGAAATTCAATTGTTCAGAATTATCGAAAGCGTAAAAAGTGACGGAATTTTTAGATAGGTCTTCGTTGATTGTATACAGTTTTTCGTCAAAAGGAAGTTTGAAATAAATCATGAGTCTGCTATTAAATAGTCTTAGCCTGTTTTCTTACTGCAAAGGTATTATTAGTCTTAATGATGTCAAAATCAAATAAGGCTTTTTTTGTATTAATGTGGGATAAGGACATTAAAAAGGCCCAAAAATTGAGCCTGTATATATTTATTCTGTAAGATAGCTTATCTGTTGATAATATTATTGGTCATGGTAGTATGATTGATCAGTTGTCCTTTTTCATCACGGATTTCAATTTCTGAAACATGCATGGTTTTTCCCTTTCTGATAAATCGAGCCGTTCCTGTTATGATCCCATCTTTTTTGCTTCTTAAATGATTAGAATTGATATTGGTTCCAACCCCATAAAACTTTTCACCATCAATGAAAATATTGGACAGGCTAGACCCTAGGGTTTCGGCTAAAACGCAACTTGCACCACCATGTAAAATGCCAAACGGCTGATGTACTCTTGGCAGGACAGGCATCGTAGCGGTGAGTGTTTCATTAGTCTGATCTATATCAATGAATTTTATTTCAAGTGCTTTGGCTAATGTTTCTTCCCCCCAATTATTCAGGAAGTCTAATAGCTCATCTTTGGTCATATCTTTCATAGATTATACTTTTTTATATGGGTAATAAGTGATAAACAATCTGCAATGTGCATTACTTATTAATCATTAATAATTACTTATTTTTATTAGTCGTTTTCTGTTCCTATAATATTGGGGTTCCAGTTTTCAGGAACTTTTGGTGTAATATCATTCTTAATGTAATAGTTCTGAATTTCTTCCATAATTTCTGTAAAAGGAACAGAAGCAATTCTCTCATACGGAATGGTATATCCTAAATAAATGATGTTTTTTTTAAAATCTCCGGCTGCCAGGACAATAGGTACTTTGGCTGCTAAAGCCATATGGTAAAATCCTTTTCTCCATTTTGGCACCCAGCTTCTGGTTCCTTCAGGAGTAATTACCAGACTGAAATCTTCTTTGGCAAATTGAGAAGCAACGAAATTAACCAGATCATTTTTCTGGCTTCTGTCGATGCCAATTCCACCAAGACCTTTTACAATTCCACCGTACCAGGCTTTGGTATGGGTATCCTTGATGATGATTTTTAATGGCTTTTTTAAAGACCAATAAGAAAAATTACCCAGTATGTATTCCATATTGTGGGTGTGGGGTGCAACGACAAGAATACACCTGTTTAGATTGTTTACATCGCCCTGAAGAACGACTTTCCAACCCATGAGTTTCAACATCAAATTGCCGATTAGTTTTTTCATATATTTTCGTATTAAAACAAAAAAAGTATAACCAAATGAGTTATACTTTACAAATATATTGAAATATTATCGCTCTTAAAATAAACCGCTGATTAAATCTACGATTTTCATTACAATTTCTAATGCTACTTGTACCATGGTTGGGGTGTTTTTAAATGATTTGGTTATGATTTATATAACTATACGAAGGTATAACAAATTTTTAACATAAAGAACTAAATAGAGCAAATTTTTTGGTGTTGCTGAGAGAAGAAGAGTGTGAATTTCAAACGATTGTCTTCCATTCACACCTTCTGCCACTCTCTGCAGTTTGTTATTTAGTTTTTATGGATATTTCTTTTTTTCCATCCTTTATTTGGATGTCAACATTTCCTTTCTTTTCGATACTTGACTTTACTGAATCAAGTACTTTTTTAGATTGAGAGCTTGGAACTTTTTTTCCGTTGATGATGATGCTGTCTTTATCATCAGAGCTGTATTCAAACGTAGAGCCGTTTACTGAAATTTTATTTTTTTCGATTCTGATATTTCCATGATCATCATCTCCATTCTGGTCGTCATCATCGATTCCGTCTCCGTTAAGATCCCCATCAAAATCAATTCCTCCTTTTTTTAAAGGGATAATCACTGCATTTTGAGGGACTACCAGCTCATAATCTACACTATAATCTCTGAAACGGTGTTCATAAGGATATTTGATATAGTTTGGCAGGATCACTTTGTTATTTACGATTTCTACAGGAACGCTCACATTCAGCGGAACATTATAACCTTTGGCTTCTTTTTTAATGATCAGATAAGGAGTTTTTATACCCGCTTTTCTTGTTACCTGAACATGAATCCAGTCTTTTTCAAACACAGATACCTTGTCAGAATAAAGATCGTTGTCGTATCCTGTAAAACTTTGTGGAATAGCTATTTGCTTCAGGTCTACATATAAACTGTCGGAAGGGGTATTAATAGAGACCTCTTCAGTATCTTCTTTATGCCCTTTTAAAAACATTTCTCTTTTGGCCATACTTACTCCGAAATAAGCTCCAAGAGCCATTAGAGTAAGAAATAAAGCGCCTATAACCCAACCTATATTTCTCAATTTAGTTTTTGGAGAGAAGATTTTTATGCTTAATAAACTGAATATAATGGCAGGAATTAATGATCCAATGATAATGATTGCAGATAAGACTTTATACAGTCCGCTGTCATCGAAATAGAATTTCATTTGATTAGCGCCCGGGAAGTTAGAATCCATTCCGAAAAGCCCGAACACAACAAATACTCCAATAATACTGCTTATTGCCATTAAAGCAAGTATTCCGCCAATTACATATTTTAAGATATTCCAGACTCCATTCCCGGCATTGTTGATATAAGGTTTGTTTTCAATGTATATTTCTCCGACTCTCTGTGTAGATTCGTTAGCAAACTGTACCAGTTTGTTAGATTCGTTTTTCAGATTATCGAAGTTCATAGGCTTTCCCTTCATTTTCAAAAAATCGGCTGCTGTTTCTGCTTTGGGAAGTACTATCCAAAGAATGATATAAAGCAAGGCAACTAATGAAGAAGAAATTGCGGCTGTAAATATTCCTAAGATAAATACACCTAACCAGATGGCTCGCATTGCAGTAATATCCATTCCTACATAGTGTGCTAATCCAGCACAAACCCCTGCAATTTTTTGTCTTTCCGGATCACGGAACAATTGCTTTTTATCTGTTTGTTCAGTACCTGAATTATTAGTTTTCTTAGAATTTTTTTCAGAATAATACGCCTCTTCCTGTTCTTCAATCTTTTCAGGAGTACCGATTTGTGCGATTACTCTTTCTACATCTGTATCGTTGATAACTTCACGTTTTCCTAACGAATCCCTGAAAATTTCAACCATTCTTATTTCTATGTCATGCATTACCTCGTCTGCCTCTGAAGCATCTAGTGAGCTTCTCAGTGCATTAAGGTAGTCGCTTAGCTTTATGTATGCGTGTTCCTCTATCGTAAAAGAAAAACCTGCGAGTCCTATTGAGAGTGTCTTGTTCATAGCTTTGTTTTTTAATTTTTTTGAGTGATTTGGTTTACTGAATTGGTTAATTCGTGCCACGTGTTTTGAAGTTCATCTAAAAACAATTTACCTTTTTCTGTAATTTGGTAATATTTTCTTGGTGGTCCTCCGGTTGATTCTTCCCATCTGTAAGAAAGAAACTCACCATTTTTTAATCTTGTTAAAAGAGGGTAGAGTGTGCCTTCTACAACATCCAGTTTTCCTTTTTTCAGTTCATCTATTAGGTCGGAAACATACATTTCGCGATGATTGATAAGACTTAAAATACAGAACTCCAGAATCCCTTTTCGCATTTGCGCCTTGGTATTTTCAGTATTCATCTTAATAAGTTTTTAATTAGTTAGTATTTTAGACTTCAGTTCCTAGCTAGTTGAACCTATTCTAATTTTACATTACAAAGATATGTAATTAAAATGGTATTATGCAATACAAAGTAGTGTTATTTTTAAATGTAATTATTTAAACAACTGTAAATCAATTAAATAAATTTATTTAATTTTTTAATGAAAATGAAATTTTGTTAAAATGAGTAGTGAATGTTTAAAAATTTAATGGCTATTCTTACTTTTGTTATGAATTTTATTCATAATCAGTGAGAGAATTCAGATTAAAAAATACATGTTGAATATTATATAATTTCAGCAAAATTTGAGCTCAAAGAGAAAAATAGATATTGACACATAAAATATCAGATAGATCAATATTACAAATAAGCGTATCATGAAAATACAAAAGGAAATCGATTTTATTTTAGCAGTAGATGCTTTAAAAAATGTACAAAGAAGAAATTTTAATGCAGATGATTCAAGAAGAGAGAATACTGCTGAGCATTCATGGCAGATTATTATTTTAGCTCAGGTGCTCTATCCTTATGCAAAAAACAGAGCTGACATTGATCTCCTAAGAGTTATAAGAATGCTTTCCATTCATGATTTGGTTGAAATAGAAGCAGGAGATACTTTCATATTTGATGAGAAAGCAATGGTAGGAAAATTTGAAAGGGAAAAATTATCTGCTCAGAATATTTTTGGAATTTTGGATGAACCTTTACGTTCAGAATTTTTAAACCTTTGGCTTGAATTTGAAGAAGAGCAAACGCCGGATGCTATTTTTGCCTGTGCTATAGACCGTATTATGCCTTTTATCCTTAATTCGCACACGTCTGGAAAAAGCTGGACTGAAGCAAAGGTAACCGAAAGCCAGATCAGAAACATGTTAGAAAACGCAATAAGCCGTGCTTCCGATGAAATGGGAGAAGCCTTTCAACTTTTATTGAGCAAAAGTTTGGAAACGGAAAAAGTTTTAAAGTAATTCAACTTTTATAAAAGAAAAGACACTGTTCAGCTATTTTGAGCAGTGTCTTTATTTTTAATTTATAGGCAGGCTGAAATTATTTATGATGAAAGTAATAAGTAGTTTCGGGGATTTAGTAAAATACCATTCTTAGAATAAAGTCCTGTTTTACTATTCCATATATGAAAAGATAATCCAAAATCTTTATATGGAGTATCTAATTTGAATTTAACTTCTTTTCCATTTTTGGACCAAACTGGATTTGTAATAGTAATAATGGTTCTGTTATTGGTTTCTTTTCCATCTACTAATTCAAATAATCTCAGTTGAATACTTTTCGTCCTTTTCATGGGTTCTGTGAATTGTATTACTAGATTGTTTTTGTCAACCTTCTCAAGGTTTTTGTTGTTTGCGTTGACAACAGAAGGTTGGGAAATGCTTTTCTCCGTTTTATGAGTCCATTGTAACATTGGGGAATATAATTTTTCCAGGCTCTTATTACTTTTGTAAAGCTCTATCAATTTTTCGGAAAATAAATTTTGGGCTATAAATCCACGTGTGATATTTGTTTTATAATAGATAGTAGAGATACTATCTACTTTTTGTTCCGGAAAATTTTCTCGGATAAATAAATCATATACTGCCCAGGTCATATATTCATTAAAAGAATTAATATCGGAATATCCTGAATTTTTATCCCAGTTATTAAGACTGAAATTTTCCTTTATTTTATTGGAGTATTGATCAGAAATTGGATTTACATAACCATGGTCTATCTCCGAGAAAATAGTATGATTATCAATAATCCTCTGCGCAATATTACCTTTTAAATTTCCAAGTATCAGATCTTGGCCTATATTGGGGAAATCAACCGTTAATAAGCTGTTGATATCTCTATGGCAGTTTTGTCCACCGACCAGAGGAGAAATAGCAATAGCATAGGTTCTGCTGTTGTCGTTGGTAGGTCTTCCCGCAATCTTGTCTAGAAAAGCATAAGATTCGTTGATAAAGTAATAGTCTTTGTAATTGTTGATTAAAGAATTATAAAAACTCTGATGGTCTTTATAAAAAGTCCGATAATTAGATTTTTTTACAAAGTCATTGATTAGCTCAAGATTTTCATCTACTTCTTTAGGGCCAAATGAATTGAAAGGGTAATCTCTTTTCAGTAGTCCTTTTTCATCAAATGAAAAAGCATAAAAATCGGTTCGGAAACCCAGGAACTTTTTCCAGTCTTTTCTGGAATAATTTACTTTTTTTAATAAAGGATGGCCTTTTACAGGAGAAAAATAAGTGATGATTTCATCATAATAGGGAGGTATCTTTTGAACATCATAAGGGTCTGTTTTTCCATATTCGGTTAATGCTAGAATAATATTTCCTAATTCATAACCTTCAGGAAGCTCAATTTTTATGTTCTTTTGTGACCATATAGAAATTGAAAAGAAGAATGAAACAATAAAAATTATTTTTTTCATAGAATATAAATCTGTTGATCGTTTTATTTATTTTAAGGTTAGCAGAAGGAAGTATGAAGAGAATAATTATGCTCTAATTTTTTATATTTCCTTATCTGCTAAAATAAAAAGTAAAATAACTCTAGCAGTATTTAAATAATTATGATAAAACGAGCAATTTTGCTTTAAGAATAGAGAAGCTTATTTTCGAATAAAAAGACATCCGGCGGCCAAAGGCCGCCGGATGCTTCTCTAATTATAGTATTTGTATGGGCTTTTTGAATTCATCAATTGCGACAAAAGTAAAATCACCTACAATGGCTCTTTCCCTTTCATAAGAATACATTTGTTCCGTATAAATTTCTACATTGACTTTCATACTTGTTTTGCCGACATGCGAAACAGTTCCTATCAATTCAACGATAGTTCCTGCAGGAATAGGCTTTTTGAAATCGATTTTGTCACTGCTTACCGTTACTACTCTTTTTCTTGCAAAGCGGGTTGCGGTAATGAATGCCACTTCATCCATCAATTGCATCGCTGTACCTCCAAAGAGGGTATCATAATGATTGGTTGTATTGGGGAAAACCGCTTTAAATATTTTGGTTTCGGATGCCTGAATTCTTTCTTCTGTTGTCATATTTCATTATTAAATTAAAGCGAAATGAAATAGATTGAAACAAACAGAATAATAACAGGAATGGTGAAATCCCTGAAACAATCCATCAGATCAATAAACTTCAAGCCGCGAAAGTTTCTTGTTTAAAGAAATAGGCAGGTCTCCTGACTTGTAACATCTTTATTTCCTTCCCATACACATAGCACAGTGGATTCCTTATAAAGACTTTTAGCTACTTACAGTTGCGCGACAGTTCGTGATTTTCACACGATTCCCTTTTAATCTGTGGTTAAACAGAACCAACTTCTGTGATGAATAAGCATTAAAACTTTTTCAGTGGCAAAAATAAGGATAAAACAGAGAATTATGGTAGATTATTCCGGATTTTTATAAATAATCTGATTGGCAACCCGTCCTTCTTTGATTGTCCAAAGAGTTGTGTATCTGTTTTCGCCGGAACCGTTGATCATGTAAAGAAAAATATTATCGTTGTCAATGGCTGCAACATTGATGTTATTGAAATCCATGGTTGGCTGAAACATGTTTTTAATGGCTTCTCTTACAAAGACAGAGCCTCTTCCCGGCTGTTGTACTCTAATAGATTTAATTTCCGTCATCCCTTCAGGAATTTCATTGCTGATTCCCCAGGGTTTTATTTTGTCTATGGTTAGGAGTTTTCCCTCAGCATCTTTTTCCTGCTTACGATAGCTAGCATTGGAAGGGTAAACATCAATAATTACTTTACTTCTTTGCGCTGTCGGAATTTTAGGATTATTGTTATCCGTGAAAATCATGGATCGCCCGTTCTTAGATTTAGAAGGAGTGTATTGAGGGAGCTGGTCGATAAAAGCTACCCGGTCTTTATTCACCATGCCTTCTTTTTCAAGGGTTTCGTATCGCACAAAAGGTTTTTCCGTTTCTTCTTTGTCCGGATATTTGATCCACAGCCATTCGGTTTCGCCCGGGGCTGGTTTTACATAAAGAAAAACATCGCCTTTACGCATGCGGATCTTACCTACAATTTTTCTGTAATTATCCTTGGCAACACGAACGTTTGCATATCGATCTTCAGCTTTTACCACTCCAAAAGGAATTTTTTGTTGCCCTTGTATAAAAGCCAGAGAAAACAAACTAAAGGCTGATAAATAAAACGCTTTGCTTACGGAACTCATGATGAAAAATTTTAGATTCCTCAAATATATAAATTAAATGCTTTTGAGAAGACAAGTATATAAGCCAAAATCCTTGTTCGTTTAACGATAAAAATTAAAAAAGAGGATATTAATTAATATCCTCTTTTTTATAAATTTTAATTCCGTCTTCTTTCTTATAAAGATTTAGGAATTTTAATCAATCTATATTTTTCCAATACAAAGCGGTAGTTTAGATCCTTTCCAACTCATCTGCGTTGATTGTTGTCTTGAAAGTTCCATAGTTGACAATCACTTTATTTTTAGAGATTTTTTCTATGGTTCCGACACTTGTGCTTCCGGGAATACGAACACGTTGTCCTATTTTCATCCATACTGCACGGTCGATTTTACGCTTTTCCTCTATCTTTTCATTCGTTTCAGCTATCTTTTCAATAACATCTTCTTTCTTCAGCTGTTGCGTGATCTTTCTTTTGACCACCTGTAAGCGCTTGGTTTCATCTTTGTCAGCTCCTAATTTTCTGAATTTTTCCTGCTCTAATAATTTGACGAAATCTTTAACCACATCTTTTCGGGATTTACCTTTGGTATAGCTGTCGATAAAAGTTTCGATCTTATTCCCAAACTGTAGCTTACGGTGTTCTTCTTCATACAGCTTTTGGAAATTGAAAAGTTTTTGCTGGAGCTGCTCATTTAATTTCTGGAAATTGTCACGTTTATCTTCAACGGATTCCTTTCTTTCTGCCAGATCTGTTTTTAGTTTTTCAACTTCAAATTTTTCCTGTTGGAGCTTTACAATTGTTTTGTCAAGATTGACGATATCATGTTCTACTTTTTTCTTTGCAGAATGAATGATGAACCTTGGAATTTTATTCTTTTCTGCAACCTCAAATGTAAAGGAGCTTCCGGCTTGTCCTACTTCCAGTTTATACATTGGCTCAAGAGTTTCCTCATTAAACAACATAGCTGCATTTTCGGCATTAGGAAGCTGTTCTATTACCAGTTTGATATTGGTATAATGGGTTGTAATAATTGCAAAACTCTTTTTATCATAAAAGAATTCCAGAAAACTTTCGGCTAAAGCTCCTCCTAATTCCGGATCAGAACCTGTTCCAAATTCATCGATCAGTAAAAGCGTATTGGCATCCGATTCACGAATGATTCCGCTCATCTTTTTCAATCTGGAAGAATAGGTGGAAAGGTGGTTTTCTATGGACTGATTGTCACCAATATCCGTCATGATTTTTTCAAAGAAAAACATTTCGGATTTGGGATGTACGGGAACCAGTATACCACTCTGAATCATAAGCTGAAGCAGTCCTACAGTCTTTAATGTAATGGACTTTCCTCCTGCATTAGGTCCGGATATACAGATGATTCTGTTATGTTCCGTTAATGACAGGGTTTGTGGGAAAATGGTTTTATTTTCAGCTTTATTTCTCAACCATAATAAAGGATGGAAAGCATCTTTTAGCCTTAATGTTTTATGACGGTTGATTTTTGGCAGGATACCATTTACAAGCTCTCCAAACTTAGCTTTTGCTCTCGTCAGATCCAGATCGAAAATATACATCTGATATCTCCAAAGCTGGGGCTGGAATTCTGCGAGCTCAGCGGTAAGCTTTCTAAGGATTTTATCAATTTCCTTTTTCTCTTCTTCCTGGTTTTCGCGAAGTTTAAAATAATGCTTTACTACAGTATCCGGCTGGATATAAGTAATAGAACCTGTTTTAGAAAGCCCTAAAACTCTTCCGGGAACTCTTTTTTTGTATGCGGATTTTACGGCTAATACCCTTTGATCTTCAATAATACTTTCACGGATATCATCTAAAAAATCGCTTTGTCCGTAATTGAATAATACACGGTTGAAATTTTCCTGAATTGCTTTTTTAGCCTGCTGAATTTCTGTTCGCAGCGTCTTCAAAATGGGTGAGGCCTCACTTTTTACTTCTCCAAAACGATTAAAGACTTTATCAACCTTATCAATAATTTCTTTTTTAAATTCCAGAACAGAAGCATCTTCCATTAATTTAGGGAAGGTCTCTGGCATGGTAGGGAAGAACTTCTGAAGTTTTCCTATTTGTTCCGTAAGGGTTTTAATTTTGATAAATGCACTGTTTTCCAGACGATAATTTTCAATCAGCATTAATTTTAATTCTGCTTCAATATCTTCATATTCATCGAACGGGATAGCATTGGAACTTTCAAAACTGGACAGGTATTCTGAAGTTTTTTTTAAAGAAAGGTCTGCTTCGTCAATTTCCATCGGACGAAGTTGAAGAATTTTTTCTCTCGTTTTCGGAGAATAGGCAAATGGAGAAATTTCCGCAAGCAATTGCGGAAATTCTAATTCGTTTAAATCTTCTTTATTTATATACACGCTGCAAATTTAGTGAGAAATTGTGAATGTTAGGAATGTGGTCGTTTGAAAATGAGTTAATTTGAAAATTAATGTATGAGATACGATCATTTTGATTGAAGCAATTTTATTAAATTTGGAATATGAAACTTGAAACAGAAAGATTAATTCTGAAAGAAATCAATGAAACTCATGTAGAGGATATCCTGCGGATCCGAAGCAATGAGCTGATCAATAAGTATGTTATAAGAAATTCGCCAAAAACGAATTATGAGGCACTAGATTTTATCCTAACCATTAAAAAGAATACGGAAAATAATAAAACGATTTATTTAGGAGTTTCATACAAGAATGAATCTAATATTATCGGAACGATTTGCCTGTGGAATTTTTCTGAAGACAGAAAAACTGCAGAAGTAGGTTATGAATTGTTACCGAACTATCATAGAAAAGGGATTATGTCCGAAGCATTAGAAGCGGTTTTAAACTACGGTTTTAATGAACTAAATTTGCAGGAAATTATAGCGATTACCAATAAGTATAATGAAAGCTCAAAAGCTTTGCTTCTAAAGTATAATTTTGTTTTAGAAGAAGACAAGAAAGATGAGGACTTTCCCGATAATATTATCTTTAATTTAAAGAAAATTAATTAATTTGTCATTCCTAAAAACAAGGGAATATAAAGCTTAATAATCTTAATTTGATTTTAATGTTTCAGATTTAGGAGATAAGCTTCAACTTAATTTTAAAATTAACTCATTTTCAAATTTTCAAATTGAAATCATGACCTGGACAGAAATTTTAGCCCCGATAAAAAACACAGAATATTTTACCAATCTTTGGGAAAAAGTAAAACAAGAATATGCTACTACCAAAGTATTTCCTCCCAAAAATCAGATTTTCAGAGCACTGGAAATCACTCCTTTTGAAGATATTGAAGTAGTAATTATTGGCCAGGATCCTTACCATAATGATTACCAGGCAAACGGCTTATGTTTTTCTGTTTCAGAACAGGTTGCTGCACCACCATCCCTTAAAAATATATTTATCGAGTTAAAAGATGATTTGGGAGTTGTGAGGACTTCAAAGGAACTGGATGATTGGGGAAAACAAGGCGTTTTATTATTAAATGCAACGTTGACTGTTCGTGCCCATTCTCCTAATTCCCATAAAGATCTTGGATGGGAAAAATTCACGGATTATATCATTAAAGAAATTTCAGATAAAAAGGAAAATGTTGTTTTTGTATTGTGGGGGGCTTTTGCACAAAAAAAAGCCGAACTCATTGATCCGGCTAAACATTTTATTTTGAAATCGGCACATCCATCACCATTTTCTGTGTATAGAGGGTTCTTTGGAAGCAAACCTTTTTCAAAAATTAATGAATATCTTATTTCAAAAGGAAAGAAACCTATTTCGTGGTAGGGTTTTCTCCTGTCTTTTTAATAGTAATTCCAATTTTATATTTTCCTGAAAGTGCTTTTGTTCCTTCTTTCTCTGTAGGATAGGGCGTAACATTGGTCAACGAAATAGTATATCCGTTGAACGGAGCAGACTGTGTATAATTTCTTCCCGGGTTATCCGTGGTGGCCAAACTTAGTGTAACGGGTCTTGTTGCAACTCCCATTACCGTAATATTAGCAACGGCTACACCTGCCCAGATGCAGTTAACACCTTCAGGACATCGGCTGTCTTCAGAGATAGTGTTGAAAGTAACATTCATTTGATATTCCTTAAGGAATCTATTTTCACCTTCAGTGAAGTACATAATGTCGCCTTCTTTATTCATTGTTTTCGTGTCTGTGGTTGATGCTGAAGCAGATGAATTTGTTGTGGTCTTTTTCTCCTTTTGAGCGCTGCAGTTTGTCAATGCGAGCATTCCTAAGCTGAATAAAATGGTTTTGTGTAACATGGTGATTTTCTTTTAAATATAATTAAGCATATCTAATACTACTACCAAAAACATTGCCACACCTACCACAAAGCTGAATCCTGTTCCATAAATAAAACCTATAAAGGCTCCCTTTGTTGATTTCAGGGCCTTATTCATGTCTTTGCTGTCATGGAGTAATTCCCCGATAAATACCCCGGCAAACATTCCAATTAAAAATCCTAATGGGATTGGGAGAAACATCCCGACAATTGTTCCGATAACTGAGCCTACACTTCCCCATGTCGTACCACCGTATTTTTTATTGGTCCTTGCAGGGATTACATAATTTAAAACTGCGGAAGCTGCGGTGAGAATTCCGAAAACCCAGATATACAGCATAGGCAAATCAGAATCTGTCCCGAATTTATAAATCAATAATCCTCCGAGGCTTAATAATAACCCGGGTAAGACGGGAAGAAAGGTTCCTAGTATTCCCAGGACTAAAAGAATAAGGCAGAGAATATTAATTAATGTTGTATCCATTCCGTAAAATATTAATGCAAGATATAAAAAAAGAAGATTTATGGTGGTTTTATTATTTTGGGCTGAAAATTGATGCAGAATAATAAAATTCAGACGATAAAATCATCCCTAAATTTCATAAATTTGCTATAATGAAAGACGAACTACAAGACACTAAAGACTTTTTGCAGGATATAAGCGATCAGATCCATTATTTTGTAAGAAATAATGTGCCGAATGATTTCGTACTTATTTGTCAGATCATCCTTAAATTTTTATTTTTAGCAGGGGTGGTCTATCTGTTGGATTTCATTTTTAAAATTCTGGTCAATACCATATTTAAATATTTTTTTGATAAAGAGAAATATCCGGCTTTAAAATCAATCTACCAATCCAGGATTACCAATTCAATTGTTCACTTAGGGGCATTAAGCTTTGCAGAATCAGCTTTAAAATCTGTTTTTTGGAGACATCCTAAAAGTTTCGAGCTCTTAGGAGTTATTGTAGGTGTATCTATTATTTTTGTTATTGCAGGAATGCTGTTCAGAGCACTAACTGCTTTAAGAAATTATTTTGTAATCAAGCAGGATTTTTATAAAATAATGGCTTTAAATGCTATTTCAGAATCAGTCAAGATTTTTGGAATCTTCATTCTTACTGTGGTGGGGATTTGTCTGATTTTCGGTATAAAAGGTGGAACTATTTTAGGAAGCTTAGGGGCGATCACTGCTGTTTTGGTCCTTGTTTTCAGAGATACAATTCTAGGATTTGTAACCGGATTGCATGTAGCCACATCTAAAAATATGAAGGTAGGAGACTGGATCGGAATTCCTAAATATAATATTGAAGGGAATATTGCAGATATCAGTCTTTTGACAACAAAGATTACCAATTTTGATAAAACGGTTTCCACTATTCCAACTTATGATTTGTTGACGACAGAAATCAAGAATCTTCAGGTCATGTCCGAATCGAATACAAGGCGGATCAAAAAGTCAATTTTTTTCAATATCAATTCTTTTAAATTTTTAAATGATGAAGATATTGAACGTCTGAAAGATATCAATCTCATTTCTGAATACCTTGAAGGAAAGAGTGTAGAGATCAGAAATGAAAAAGAAAAACTCGCTCACAAAGATAAAATTGTTAACGGAAGACAGCTGACCAATATTGGAGTGTTCAGATATTATGCTCAAAAGTATATTGAGAATGATCCTGATATCGATGAAAAAGGAATGAGAATGGTTCGCCAGTTGGATATCACGCCTCATGGTTTGCCCTTGGAAATTTATTGTTTTACCAATGATTCTAAATGGGAACGTTTTGAACAGATTCAGGCAGATATTTTCGACCATTTATTAGTGGCTTCCAAAGAATTTGATCTACAGGTAATGCAGGTAACGCTAAAAGTATGATGAGTAGGAGGTTAGGGAGTTTGAAGTAGGAGGTCATCAGCATTATAATTGAAAATAAGTTTGATTAAATAATTTAATAATAAAGGGTAATAGATATTAATAAGCTAAGAGATGTTTTTTATCTGGAATGACTTCCAGCTCCTGGCTTTTTTCAACTACTCAAGATCTATATAAAAACATGACAAAACTAAGTGTAAACATTAATAAAATTGCTACTTTAAGGAATGCAAGAGGAGGCGAAACGCCAAGTGTAACAGAAGCGGCAGTAAAAATTCAGGAATTCGGAGGACAGGGAATCACCATCCATCCGAGGCCCGATGAAAGGCATATTACAAGAAAAGATGTTTATGATCTGAAACCTTTGGTTACAACAGAATTTAATATTGAAGGAAATCCACATCGTTCATTTATTGATATGGTGCTGGAAGTAAAACCTGAGCAGGTTACACTGGTTCCCGATGCGGATGACGCGATTACTTCCAATGCGGGCTGGGATACCAAAAAGCATTTGGATTTTCTTAAAGAAATCATTGCTGAGTTTAAAAATGCAGGAATCCGGACTTCAATTTTTCTTGATCCAACTCCTGAATTGGTTGAATATGCTGCAAAAACGGGAGCAGACAGGATTGAACTTTATACAGAAGCCTATGCGAAAAATTATCTGATTAATAAAGAACAAGCCATACAGCCTTATTATACAACAGCTGTTGAAGCGGGTAATTTTGGATTAGGAGTAAATGCCGGGCATGATCTCAGCCTTGAAAATTTAAAATATTTTGCTGATAATATTCCAAATTTACTGGAAGTTTCAATAGGTCATGCTTTAGTTTCTGAAGCGTTGTATATGGGAATGGAAAATACAATTCAGGCATATCTGAAGAGGTTGGCAAAATGGTAAGCCCGGTAGGGTTTGAGAGTACGAGTGTTTTAGAGTGCAGGGGAATGACTGATTAAGAAATTACTATTGATTATATGATACCTACAAACTGCTACCTATCATCTAATAGTTAAAAAAATAAATATGGAAATTTTACATTCAAAAATATTTGGCGAAGAAAAATCGTCGACTCCTCTTTTGGTATTTCACGGATTATTTGGAATGCTAGATAACTGGGGGAGTTTTGGGAAAGAATTGGGGGAATTTTTACCCGTTCATTTATTAGACTTACGAAATCATGGCAGAAGCTTTCATTCTGAGAGCATGACTCATGATGATCTGGCAGATGATATTGCCCGTTATATGGAACATCAGGGAATTGAGAAAGCTCATGTATTAGGGCATTCTCTAGGTGGAAAAGCGGTAATGCAGTTTGCTGTCAAATATCCTGAAAAAGTTGAAAAACTGATTGTTGTTGATATGACTCCTAAAGCTTATCCTCCGCATCATCAGGGTATTATTAAAGGATTGGAAAGTGTTGATTTTAATACAGTCGGTTCAAGAAGTGATGTTGAAGCTGTTTTAAGCCAATACATTCCTGAAAAGTCAACGATTCAGTTTTTGGCTAAAAGTCTCTATTGGAATGATGAAAAAAAGCTGAACTGGAGATTTAATCTTAAAACTTTGTCTGAAAAATACAATGAATTTGTTTCCAATGCCATCAAATTTGGTGTTTTTGAGGGAGATACCTTATTTATTTCAGGAGAAAAATCCAATTATATTTTGCCGCAGGATGAGTACATTATTAAGCAACAGTTCCCAAAGGCTACAATAGTAGTTGTGAAAAATGCTGGACATTGGGTTCAGGCAGATAATCCTGTTGATTTTACTAATGTTGTTAAGCAATTTTTAGGTTTAAATTGATTTGATTTACTATTTTGTGTGTTTTTGTTAAAATTGTCTTAAAAGAGTGATTTATTTTTTTCTCTATTGGAATTTTAGTAATTTAGGTTGGTCAAAAAGTTAAAAATATTTACTTATGAAAAACAAAAAACAAAAAAAACCATTCTTTGCTTCGTTTTTAGAGAAACAAATTCAGGATCCTGAAAAAGTAACCGGTGGAGGAACTATTACAACGCCTAGTATAGATGTTGTAACGATTCCTACAAGAGATAATATTACTTCTTTTGTAACTGATAATATAACGACTCCGGGAAATGATCATGTGACCTTAAAATACCCGTCTGATAGCGACGAGTCGGGACCTCTTGAATAGAGCTGTCATTACCGATAGATTAACAGGAAATTCATCAAAATATTAAATTCAATTAAACTAAACATTATGAAAAACAAGAATTCAAAGAAAAAGCCATTTTTCGCATCATTCCTTGAGAAGCAATTAAAAGATCCACAATCTGTTACAGGAGGAGGACCTGACATTACAATTCCAGAAAGAGATGTTGTTACAAAGCCAACAGTAGATTTGGCACATACTATGAAATATCCATCTGATGGAGATGATGATGCTCCAACAGTATAATAAGTTGTTTATATAATCGATCAACTTATTAACAAGTCATAATTAAAGGAAACTTACACTCTAAGTTTCCTTTTTTAATAAAAACAGCACATGATTCTTTGTATCACTCACTCTAATGATTTTTATAATATTGATATTTTCTTTGAATATCTTACTTCCAAAAACATTCCTCATTTCAGGTTGAATTCTGATCGTATGAACCATCTTCAGAAGATAAGCATTACTGAAAATTCTTTTGAACTGACAGATGAATACGGAAATTTGCTTCGCTCTGAAGAGATAAAAGCGGTCTGGCATAGAAAAGCCTGGAAGATTACGGTTCCTGAAGAGCTGGATAAAGATTATGAGCGAATTTTTCTAAATGAATATGGAAGCCTTAGATATAATCTCCATACTTTTTTAGAAAATATTCCCTGGATTAATCCGTACGAACAGGAAAGGAAAATAGATGGAAATAAGCTATATCAATTAAAGGTTGCTCAGAGAAATCAGTTGGTGATTCCTAAAACACTTTTTTCCAATGATGAAAAGAAAATAACCGAATTCTTTTATGAGCATTGCAATGGGAAAGCAGTTGCCAAGCTTCATGGTGTTGTTGAGAAATCAATGAGTGGCGAAAATTTACTTTCCACAACCATAATTGATGAAGAGAATTTGGAATTTATTTCAGATATTGAATATTGTCCTATGATTTTTCAGCCCTATGTTGAAAAAGAATATGAGCTGAGGATTGTATATCTGGATGGGATATTTTTTACCGGGAAAATTAATAATAGCGAGCATGTAGACTGGCGCGTGAGTCCGGGTAATCATTTCTGGTCTGCCTATGAGTTGCCTGAAGATATTAAATCCCGTTTGACTCTTATGATGAAAGAGATGGGATTATATATGGGAGCGATCGACATGATCAAAGGAAAAGACGGGAACTATTATTTCCTTGAGGTCAATCCGCAAGGAGAGTGGGGAATGCTACAAAAAGAATTAGACTTTCCTATTGCGGAAAGTATTGCTGATAACCTTATCAAAAGAATGAAAACCAATGAACAATAAAATTTTAATCATTACCCATACAGGGGATAATTTTTCAATAGAAAAAGTAACGGAGTATATCGGAAAAAACAATTTTGAAGTAATCCGATTTGATGTAGATTTATATCCTTTAAAAAATAAATTATCAACTACATTTCAGGATGGAAAGTGGATTTGTATCCTTGAAACTCCTGAAGCTAAGCATCGTCTGGACGATATTGCTGCAGTATGGTACAGGAGGGCTTATAATATGGGAAGTGGTTTAAAAGAAGAAATAGATGCTAAATTCTATGGTCCGGCGATGGGTGAAATAAGAACCACACTTTTTGGATTTTTAGAATCTATTGATGCATATGCTTTAGGGAAACCGAGTGTATACCGAAGATTAGACAGTAAGGAAGAACAACTGAAAATAGCGGATAAGATAGGATTTAAAATTCCTGAAACCTGTATTACCAATAATCCCGAGGAAGCAAAAGCTTTTATTCTTAAACACAAAAATGTGGTCGGGAAAATGCAGTCGGGTTTTGCTATTTATGAGGATGGTGTCGAGAATGTAGTATTTACCAATGTTATAAAAGATGAAAATCTTGAAGAACTCGATTCGCTGCTATACTGTCCGATGCAGTTTCAGAAAAGGATAGAAAAGAAGAAAGAGCTGAGGGTAACGGTAGTAGGACAGGATGTTTATGCTTTTGAGATCGATTCTCAGCAATCTGAGGAGGCAAAAGTAGATTGGAGAAAAGATGGTGTAAATCTGATTGACAAATGGATCCGTACAGAACTTCCGAAAGATATCGAAGAAAAGGTATTAGAGCTTTTAGATGTTTATCATGTGGATTACGGAGCCTTGGATATTATTGTTTCTCCTGAAGATGAATATTATTTTATTGAGATTAATGCTGCCGGAGAGTTTTTCTGGTTGGATAATCTTACAGAAGATAATTTAATTTCTAAAAGTATTGCGGATGTTTTATGTGATAAAGCACCGAGAAGAAATAATATGGTATTGGCTTAAATAAATCCGGATCTCGTTACAAAAAACATTAAGAAATTTCTCCTATCGAAATGACAAGGTTATCCGTATTTACAAATTTACGATTTAGTAATACTTAATAATCTTAACAACTTAACTCTAAACTTAATGGTTCAATTTAAAACATTAAGAATTATTTTAGAAGTTAAGAATATGAAGAGATTTCTCCTATCGAAATGATAAATACCTTTTAAACCTATAATTTAGCAAATCAGCAATTTTGCAGTTTTGCCATTACAAACATAGAAGCTATTTGGCAGATACTATTTTAACAGATAATATTGATGAAATAAAGCTGGATTATGTTTTAAAAATTGCAAATTTGCAGATGCTTTTTTTCGTGATACTTTTTCATTTCAATGAAGAATTGGCGAATAAAAAATATTGTCATAATTTAGTCAACAATCCAGTAGAAATATAATTGATGGTTTTTGTAACGGGAGCAACCGGAATTTTGGGCAGAGTACTTGTTTTAGAACTTCTGAAAAGAGGTAAAAGAGTACGTGCATCCAAAAGATCTGCAAGCGATTTAAAGGAAGTAAAACATTCATATCAGTTTTATACGGAAAATCCTGATGATTTTTTTGATAAAATAGAATGGGTAGATGTAGATTTTGATGATATTAATTCTTTGCAGGAAGCTTTGAAAGGAGTGCAAGAAGTATATCATTGTGCTGCCAAAGTGAGTTTTCATCCCAAGGATGAAAAAGAAATGTATCATACCAATATCAAAGGTACAGAGAATCTTCTGTTTGCCTGCGAAGGTTCTGATGTTACAAAATTCCTTCATGTAAGTTCTGTTGCCGTTTTAGACGGTTTCAACGAGAAAGGAGAGTTGGATGAGACTTCCGATTTCAATCCGAAAATCGATCATCCTGCCTATGCTATTTCTAAACATTTATCTGAAATGGAAATTTGGAGGGCATCTGCAGAAGGCTTGAATACAATCATTATCAATCCTGCTATTATCATTGGAAGTGGAAATTGGAATCAAAGTAGTGGAGAATTATTCTCGACTTTTGAAAAAAATAGCTTTACTTTCTCAGGAGGATCAGCGTATGTTGATGTGAGGGATGTTGCAAAGATCTCTGTTGATCTTATGGATAAAGGTGCTTTTGGAGAACGTTTTATTCTCATTTCAGAAAGTAAAAGATATGCTGAGGTTGGGAAACAAATTCGCAGCAGACTAGGATTAAAAGATGCAAAAATCCTTTCTCAGACAATGCTTAATGTTGGAAGGTTGGCCAATATCCTTTTTGGATGGCTGATTCCTCAACTGAAAATTGTTACCAAATCAAATATTGAATCCGTAACTTCTTTTACTACGATTTCAAATCAGAAAATTAAAGAAAGGCTTAGCTACCAGTTTATTCCGGTAAGTGAAAGTATTGATTTTCATCTCAATAATTATATTAACGACAAAAAGCTGAAGAACTAAATGAATCTTGCAGAAGCTATTATCAATAAAAATGTAGAGACTCACCCTTTAAAATCAGCTATTGGTTTTAAAACTAAAGAAGCCTGGAAAGAACTGAGCTGGAAGAAATTCAGCGAAATGATTTTTAAAACAGCTAATGCCCTTAAAAATGTGGGTGTTCAGGAAGGTGATAAGGTGGCTATTTATTCGGATAATTCTGCCGAATGGATGATTTTTGACCTGGCCTCGATGTCAATCGGAGCGATTACAGTACCTATTTACACTACCAATAACGCTGAACAGGCGGAATATATCATTAATGATGCACAGGCAAAAGTAATTCTAGTTGGCAACCAGGAGCAATATGATGCTTCTTTTGAAATTGTAAATAAGGAGGCAAGCTCTCTTCATACAGTTATAATTACTAAAAAAGCGGTCTGGATAAAAAAAGAAAACAGTTTTTATTTAGAAGATTTTATTGCAAAAGCATCTCCAAAGCTGGAGATATGTCATAAAGAATATGAAGATGTAGCAACGCTTATCTATACTTCAGGGACCACAGGGACACCTAAAGGAGTGATGCTGACTCATGGTAACTTCATCAAAGCTTTTGATGCTCATTTTGAATTCTTTACATTTAAAAACTTTGAAGAAGAGCTGTCTCTGGCATTTTTACCCCTCAGCCATGTTTTTGAAAGAAGCTGGAGCCTGCTTTCTTTGTATGGCGGAGCAAGAGTTTATTTTTTAGAAGATCCTAAAAATATAGCAAAAGCTTTAGTGGAAGTGAAGCCGACAATGATGTGTGCTGTTCCCCGGTTTTTCCAGAAGATCTATGCCGGAGTGAATGATATGGCCGCTGAAAGCTCCTCTTTAAAAAAGAAAATCTTTAACTGGGCATTGAAAGTAGGTTCAGAAACAGCAGAGCTGAGAAGAAATGAAATCTCAGCACCGTTAGGATTGAAAATAAAAGAATCTATTGCCAATATGCTGGTCTTTAGTAAGATCAAGGAAAAGATGGGTGGAAGACTTTGGTTCTTACCTTGTGGTGGAGCTTCTTTATCTCCTGAAGTTACCCGTTTTTTTGAGTCCGTAGGGATTCACGTTACAGTAGGATATGGTTTGACGGAAACGACGGCTACTTTAACACTTTTCCCATTGACTCATTTTGAACATGCTACCAGTGGAAAACCACTGCCCGGTGTAGAAATACGAATAGGTGAAAAGGATGAGATCCAGGCACGTGGAAATGGTATTATGAAGGGGTATTACAACAAGCCTGAAGATACAAAAGCTGTATTTACGGAAGATGGCTGGTTTAAAACCGGAGATGCTGGTAAATTTGACGATAAAGGAAATTTAATCATTACTGACAGGATTAAAGACCTTATGAAAACTTCCAACGGAAAATATATTGCACCACAGCAGATTGAAAATCTTTTAACCAATAATAATTATATCCAGCAGATTGTATTAATTGCAGAAGGAAGACAGTTTGTTTCCGCTTTGATCGTTCCGAATTTTGAATTTCTGGAAGATTATATCAAAAAGAATAATATTCCTTTTACAAGCTGGGCTGAATTGGTGAAAAGTGAGCAGATCATTACACTTTATAAAAATAAAATTAAAGAATTACAGGAACACCTGGCGGATTTTGAAAAGGTTAAAAAGTTTACACTAATGCCTTCGGAATTTGAGATCAATACAGGAGAAATTACACCTACTTTGAAGATCAAGAGAAATGTAGTTCTTAAGAAATACGAAGATATTATTGAGAAAATGTATTAAATGAAATTTGAAACTCCGCAAACAATATTGCAGTAAGCTGTTTAATACTTGTAGGATGTATTCGAGTTTTATCATTTTGAATTAAATTATGACAACACAAGAATTTTTAGGGAAACAAAATTTTACCATCAACACACAAACGGTTTCAGAAAGCTGTCCATCCAATATTGCTTTGATTAAATACTGGGGGAAATATGAACAGCAGATTCCTGCAAACCCAAGTATCAGCTATACCCTAAACCATTGTAAAACGAACACAACTATAGAGTTTTTTGCAAATGAACCTTTTTCTGTACAGACTTTTTTATCTGGAAATGAAGAACAGAAATTCGCTGAAAAAATTGAAAAATATTTTCAAAATATAGAACAGTATTTGCCCTGGATATTAAAAGGAAAATATATCATCAAAACTGAGAATACCTTTCCCCATAGTTCAGGGATTGCGAGTTCAGCCTCAGGATTTGGAGCTATTGCCAAATGTCTGATGAAACTGGACGATCATTTTTCGGGGAAGATATCTGAAGAAGATGCTCTGAGAAAAGCTTCATTTTTGGCGAGACTGGGAAGTGGAAGCGCCTGCCGAAGCTTGTATAACGGATTGGTAGTTTGGGGTGATTCTGATGAGGTTTCCGGAAGCTCAGATTTATTTGCTGTTCAATATCCGAATACTGAAGTTCACGAAGTTTTCAGAGATTTTAATGATTGGGTACTATTAATTCATGAAGGTCAGAAAAGCGTTTCTTCGACTGTAGGTCATGGTTTGATGAAAACGAATCCTTATGCAGAAAGGAGATTTCAGGAAGCGAGAGAAAATTTTATTCCAATGAAATCAATTCTTAAAAGCGGGGACTTGGAAAGCTTTATCAAATTAGTGGAACACGAAGCATTAACTCTTCATGCCATGATGATGATGAGTGATCCTGCATTTATTTTGATGAAAACAGGAACTCTGGAAGTGATTAACAAAATCTGGGATTTTAGAAGAGAAACTCAATTGCCGCTATTCTTTACTCTGGATGCGGGAGCTAACGTTCACCTTTTATTCCCTAATAATGGAACGGAAGAACAGGTTAAAGGTTTTATAGAAACTGAACTATTACAGCATACTCAGAAGAATGGGGTAGTGAAAGATATTATGAAGTTTTAAGTTTCCATGCATACATATAAAAACCGGGCTTTGGCTCGGTTTTTTATTTTTACCCTGATTAGAAGCTTTTCAGATTATTCTTTGTTTAGATTCCTAAGGAATGACAAAGAGCATGGTAATCACTACCATTTGTCATTGACTACGTCGAATCTTCGATTTCAGTAATGAAGCGAGAGCGGAGTGGAGGAATCTAGCCATAGCCAAGTAAGGGATAATGTAAGACCTATTTAGTTTTTCCATTCTATTTTGATCAAAGTCTCTATGTTACTTTGTTTAGATTCCTAAGGAATGACAAAAAGTGCGGTAATCACTACCATTTGTCATTGACTATGTCGAATCTTCGATTTCAGTAACGAAGCGAAAGCGGAGTGGAGGAATCTAAGCCTAGTTAAGGGAAGAATGAACGCCGAATCTATAATTTCTATTTAGATTTTGGATTCTATTTGGAGCCGAGACTCTGTTATTTCTTTGTTTAGATTCCTACGGAATGACAAAGAGCGTGGTAATCATTACCATTTGTCATTGACTACGTCTAATCCTTGATTTCAGTAACGAAGCGCAAGCGGAGTGGAGGAATCTAAGCCTAGTTAAGGGAAGATGAACGCCGAATCTATATTTCTATTTAGGTTTTGGATTCTATTTCGAGCCTAAACTCTGTTATTTGTTTGTTTAGATTCCTACGGAATGACAAAGAATGTGATAATTTAATAACAAAGTAAAGTGAAGGAATTTCAATATAGTAAAAGCCATCAATCTTCAGTAACCACGGCATCACGATCACCATCTTTCTGCTTCCCTTCCTGTATCATCTCTTCTGCTTCTGCTTTTTCCTCTACAGTAGCTTCTTCAATTCGCTCTTCTTGCTCATTATTGTGATGATCAATAAAAAACTCACAATATACCGGTAAATGATCGGACCCAAAATTATCGAGTGTTTTAAGCTCTTTAATAAAGATATCCTCACTATGAAACATCAAATCAATAGGAAATCTTAATAAACGGTATTTAGCATGAAACGTAGACACAAAAGCACGTCCGATCCTGGGGTCGATAAGATTGCTGGTTTTTCTGAATAAGATAGAAGATTTTGACCATGCGACATTATTAAAATCTCCGACAACAATAACCGGAATTTTAATTTCTTTTACGCGTTTTGCAATGCTTAAAAGATCTCCATCTCTTTCTTTTGACGTTTCTTCCTCTGTAGGGCTTGGAGGTGGAGGATGAACTCCAAAAAATACAAAAGAAAAGCCATCTTCAGTTTCCAAATGAATTTCAATACTAGGGATATCATCAGCTACAAAATAATGGGTAGTGTGGTCTTTAATTTTAATTTTGGAATAAAAATGCATTCCGTAGGTGTTTTCCAGAGTTACTTTATGCTGATACGGATAATCTTTTTCCAGAACTCTCAAAGCCTGCTCCCACTTGGAATCACTTTCCATAGTCATAAATATTTCCGGCTTACATTGCTCAATAAGTTTAATAAATCTATGGTACTCAGTATTGAACTGATAGACGTTAGCCGAAATAAAATGTATTTTTTGAGAAGAATTATTGCGCTGTTTATATTTTTTTACCCGATAAAGTGGGGTATACTTTACCAGAATGACACTATGGTGAACGAACAATACCAATAGTATCGTTTGAAAGTACCAAAAGTTTTCTGATGGCTCGGTGAAGAAGCCTAAAATGAAAGTAATAACAATAAAATAAGTAATCTGAATTTTACCAAATTCAGGTACCCGGAATATCCAATGTTGGTTTTGAATTTTAGGGAGTAACGTTAAAAAAATCAGCAAAAAGACTAAAATCAGGTAAGCAATCCACATAGTTCTTAAATAGGCTGATAAAAGTAATTTATTTTTATAACAATTCAAATGAAATTCTCTTATTTATCATGTTAATTAATATGGGGTTGAATGCGTATTTTTATTATTTTTATTCGATAATATTCTGAAAAAAATGAAGTATAAAATAGTAGGCATTACTTTGCTGTTAGGTGTCCTTTGTTTTGGGCAAAATTCTGAGAATAGTGAGATTGAAAAACCTATTCGTAATTTATTTCTGGCTATGAAAAATGCTGACACAGAATTGCTAAAATCTACTTTTACAAAATCGGCAATGCTTCAGACGGTTATGAAATATGGACTTGTAAAAACAGATAGTATACCGGATTTTATTGCTACTGTTTCTAAAGCTGCAAAAGGGGATCTTGATGAAAGAATCGAAATAGAATCAATTCACATTGATGGAGATATGGCCAGTGTTTTTACCCCTTACCAGTTTTATTATAAGGGCCAGTTTTCCCATTGTGGGGCTAATAGTTTCCAATTGGTAAAGCAAAACAAGCAGTGGAAGATCCAATATGTGATCGATACCAGGAGAAAAGAAGACTGTGAAAATATAAAATAAGATATAATATAACAATGAAAATTCATCATATAGCTATCATCGGCTCAAACTATGAAATATCTAAAAAATTCTATACGGAAATTCTGGGATTGAAGATAATCCGTGAAGTATACCGTGAAGAAAGACAATCCTATAAGCTTGATCTTGCTATTGGAGACCATTATGTAATTGAACTGTTTTCATTTCCGGATTCTCCTGCAAGGCCGTCTCGTCCTGAGGCTTGTGGCTTAAGGCATCTCGCATTTTCTGTAGAGAGTGTTTCTACAAAACGAAATGAGTTGCTTGAAAAAGGGCTGAATTGTGAAGATATACGGATTGATGAGTTTACGGGAAAAGAATTTTTCTTTACCCAGGATCCGGATCAGCTTCCTTTAGAGTTTTATGAAATGTAAGTTTTAGTGGGCATAGCCTGTAAAAAAGCTAATAGCCATAATAGCTAAAACGATGGATGAAATCACAACATAGGTGTAATCTTTTTCTTTGAGATATCCTATAAGTGCAAAGACAATCCTCATAAGCGGGGTGAATATGAGAACAAGAATTCCCAATTGAATGATGGCCATACCTTCACCCTTACACAAGGATTCCCAAAAGAGACTCCATACTTTTTCAGAAGAAGAACCCGTTTCCAATGCGGAATAATTTTTAGGCATTTTGAAGCCTTCTAAAAATAGCTTTATAAAGCCAACAAGAGATATGGCTACGGATAAAATAACCCCAAGCCTTAAAAGGTTTCCCACCGAACGGTTTAAATCAACATCTGTGAAATTCTTTCTCATCGGAAACTTTGATTTATTCCGTTATACATCATATAAATTGACAAAATAGTGATCACAATAGCAAAGAATGTTTTCAGCTTTTTTGTCTTGGACACCATTAAGGTTTTTGAACCTATGAAGCTTCCTATAACTACTCCAATTAATACGGGAGCTACAATGACAGGAATAATCTCACCTCTTTGAAAATAGATCAGAGAACTTGCTACAGCAGTAACCCCAATCATAAAGTTACTGGTCGTTGTAGAAACTTTGAAAGGTAATTTCATCATATTATCCATTGCTAATACCTTCAAGGCTCCTGAGCCTATTCCTAAAAGACCGGACATAGCCCCTGCAAACATCATCATAAAGAATCCCGGGACCGTATTTCTTGCGGAATAACTTTTAACTATCCCTTTGTCCGGGAAAGTTCCGTAAAGCTTTAGCTTATCTTCCAGACTTCCTTTTATCAAAGGTTCCTGATGATCGGGTTTACCTTTAAGGTTTAAAATGACGGTAAGAAGAAGAATGCTTGCGAAAATAATTCCGATGGTATTCGGATTAAGTATTCCGGATACAAGGGCTCCTACGATAGCTCCTGCTGTAGTGGCTATTTCAAGAAACATTCCGATTCTCATATTGGTAAATCCTTCTTTAACAAAAGCGACAGCAGCTCCCGAAGAAGTTCCTACGACAGAGATTAAAGAAGCTCCGATTGCGTAATGCATAGGGACGCCAAAACCAAGCGTCAATAAAGGGATGATGATAACTCCTCCTCCTAAACCGGTAAGCGAGCCTAAAAGGCCGGCAGAGATTGCTCCAAGAAAGAGAATGATGATTTCTGACATGAATACAAATATAAAACTATTGGTGTTTTCTGCCAAACTTTAAAAAAGATAAATTTGATGTATTTTTGTGTGACTAAAAAAATGAAAATGAAATTATTCTATATTATCCTTGGTGCTACTCCTAAAGGTAGGAATATTGAACAGCATGATGTATTCTTTGGTATCGGAGAAAGCTTAAAAGATCTGGTTCCTGACATGAAAGATTTTTGGAAGGAGGCAGAAGGAAAAATTCATCTTGACTGTCATCAGGAAGTAAGGTTTGCTGACGGATACGAAGTGAAGATTGTTGAAAAAACAGATCGTCCGTCCCAAAATCAATTGTATTTTATTAACCTTGGAGGATACAAGAAAGGGTATTTTGAAGAATTTCATGAGCAGCATTTAATGGTTGGAGAATCAATGGGTGAAATTGTGAAGAGAGTAAAAGACACCGAATTTTATAAAACAATGGGTTTTGATACTGCAGTAAGTCATATTGATGATAAGCATGGAGTAGATATTGATGATATTTATAATGTTAACGATATTCTTCCGGAAAAGATGAAAGAAAAGTACTCCATTATACTGGAAAAATCTGATGCAGAAAATCAGGAAAACCCTATTGGACTTGGGTATCTGAAAATAGATAAAGTATAATCATAAATAAAACATTTGAGCCGGCTTAAAAGCCGGCTCAAATGTTTTAAGGCTCTAGTCGGTAAAAAGAAATCGATTCCAGCTGAGTGAAGTTTTCAGGCAGTTGAAAATTTGGGCGATGGAATATAAAATTTTATCTTTGCACATTCTTACAAAGATAATTTCCGGATCTTTTTATAAAGAGATAGGACCGAAGAAATTGCCCTTTTTTAATCTTTGTGGTGTAATTAAAATATATCTAATAAAAAATAGAATGAAAATAGGAATTTTAGGAGGTGGACAGCTGGGAAGAATGCTGATACAGAGTGCGTTAAAATATGATGATGAATTTTACACTCTGGATCCCGATTCTGATGCACCTTGTCACAATATCTCTTATTTTACACAAGGGAATTTCAATGATTTTGAAACAGTTCTGAATTTTGGGAAGGATAAGGATGTTGTAACGATTGAGATCGAGCATGTGAATGCAGATGCATTGGCAGAGCTGGAAAACCAAGGGGTGAAAGTGGTTCCGAATTCTAAAATCATTAAGACAATTCAGCAGAAAATTCTTCAAAAGGAATTTTATAAAGCTCATCATATTCCAAGTCCGGAATTCCAGGTAGTCTGGAATAGTGACGAAAAAATTATGATGCCATTACCTTTTGTGCAGAAAATGAATACAGGAGGATATGATGGAAAGGGAGTTCAGGTTATTAAAACGGAAGACGATTATCAGCATTTATGGAAAGAGGCTTCTGTGATAGAAAGCCTTGTAGACATTGATCAAGAACTTTCTGTGATTGTTGCCAGAAATGAAATGGGGGAAACCAAAACTTTTCCGGTTACGGAAATGGTGGCTGATCCCAAACTGAATTTATTGGATTTTAATATCTGTCCGGTTTACTTAAGTGAAGAGGTTCAAAAACAGATTGACTCAATTACTGAGAAATTTTTAAATGTGGTGAATTCTCCAGGGCTTTTTGCCATTGAATTATTCCTGGATAAAGAAGGGAAAGTCTGGGTGAATGAAACGGCTCCAAGACTGCATAATTCCGGGCACCAAAGCCAGGAAGGAAATGCTAATTCTCAATTTGAGCAGATGTACCGTGTGGTAAAAAATTTACCTTTGGCTGATACGGATGCTGTTACTTATAGTGGAATGCTGAATTTGGTAGGCGCTGAAGGATATGCGGGGAAAGTGATTTATGAAGGAATGGAAGAGGTATTAAAGCTTCCAAAGACCTATGTTCATCTTTATGGAAAAACAGAGACCAAATCAGGAAGGAAAATGGGACATATCAATGTATTGGCGGATTCTAAGGAAGAGCTGATGGAGAAGCTGATTAAAGTAAAAGCAATGGTCAGAGTGATTGCATAAATCTTAACAATAAAATAAAAAGACTGCTGAAGAGCAGTCTTTTTATTTTGTATCTGTATAATAGATTTTTTATTTCATTCTATCATTGATTTCATTCTGTAAAGTATCTATTTTCTCTCTTAGTTCATGACTAAGTTTGCTAGGATAATCTTTCATTTTTTTCAAATTGAATGCTAAGATTACAGAAGCAATTCCTACAAAAATAAAGGATAAACCTGTTAAGACTACTAATGAAATTCCTGAAAATATAGGATTAGCTAAAAGCATCAAAGATAATATGATCCCCAGAACGCTGAAAATAGCAAGGTTACCCCAACTAAGTATATGGGCATCTTTTAGATCAAACGAAATTCCTAATAATTGAAAAGAACGGAACATTACCGTGAACCCTACAATGAATGGCAAAATACTCATTGAAATATGAGGATAAGATACCAGGTAAATTCCCATAATCAGGGAAAGCAGTCCGGTTACCAGATATAAACCCCATCCGTTTAAGAGTTTAGCATTATTAACAGCGAAGAAGATATCGGAAAGACCCGATACGATAAACGATACGCTAAAAAGGATGGATAACGCTAAATAGGTTTCAACAGGAGATGAGAATACATAACCTCCACATGCAATAAAAAGGATCCCTAAGATAAGTGGGATGTACCAGTGTTTTACTGAGTTTCTGAATGATTTTAATAAATTTGGCATAATCAGTGTGTTTTTGTTGCCTACTTTGGGATACGGTGTTCGGCTAGTCCGTGTTTTTAATAAGTTTAGATATTGAATTTGATATATAGATTCATTAATAAAAAGCAGAAACTTTTCAATGGTTACAGTAAGCTCATCATTTCATTTGCTCTAATTTAAAAAAATATACTAAAAAGAAAAAATGAAATATAGATTAAAGCTTGACCGTAAAAATATTTTAATTACTTAAAAATCTTCTGAATAACATTTCCTATTTCCATAAAGTCATTATGATTTCCAACAGACCGGGTTTCCAGGTTATTTTTATCATAATCAGAAAAAGGATAAATTAAAAGATAATTGTTATTTTTTAAAAATTTATTTAAAAGTTCAGGCATCAGTCTCATTGGAGGGGTATAAGACTGCATTCCTCTTTTGGCCATCATTACAATAAGTCCTTCGTCTTCTTTTAACTGTGCAGCTGTTTTTTCTCCGTCGCGCCAGGTATTCATAATGATAAATTCTGCTTCGATATTGGCTTTTTTAATAATTTTCTGCAGGATATCCAAAATGTTTTCCGGAGCATAAAATGTCATGGTAGCTCCCGAGTTTCTGGCAATATTCCATATCCTTAAAAGAGCATGGAAAAATCCGGCTTCTTTTTCCGAGTGTAAAGGAATCATCACAGCATATTTCTTTATCGTGGAAATAGGTTGTGCTGCATGATATACCAGAACATTCACATCATCATTCTGAAGATAGCCGTTGTATAGATTGTAAACAAAAGAAGGGGAGAATCCTTTTTCATTTTCAAGTCCTATGATTAGGTCTGTTACTTTCTGCTCTTTAATAACATTATTAATCCCATTGATCACATCGTTATCATATCTTTTAAGTGACTGTAAGCTGACATCAGCCGCTGCAGCCGCATCAGAAGCCTGATGAAGAAGCTTTTCCGCATTTTTTACAGAGGATTCATTTTTATCTTCATTAATAACATTCAGGGCATAAAGATCTTCTGTATTGGAATGGGCTTTTATCAGGATTCCCAGGTTTACCATTCGTTCTACCGTTTCTTCGTGGTTGATGGCAAGAAGGATGTTTTCTTCTTCATGACTGTTTCCTGAAACGGTATTTTCATTATCAATTTGCGCAATTTTCTGAGCACTGGCCATCGATACAAATGAAGAGATCGTACATGAAATCAGAATTAATAGAATACTCCCATTCAAAACATGTTCGTTCAACAATCGTATAGGCTCTCCTGTTTCTGTTTCAGAAACAATGATATTATATCCTACCATTACTGTGGCTAGCGTTGCAGCAGCAGAAGCGGAACTTAATCCAAAAATTAATGTTCCTTCTTCTTTTGTGAATTTAAATGTTTTTTGAGTGATTACTGCAGAAATATATTTACCACCAATGGACGCTACCAACATAATACCGGCCACTTTTAGGGTTTCAAAACTTTTGAAAAATATAGTGAAATCGATCAGCATTCCTACACTGATCAGGAAGAACGGAATGAAAATAGCATTTCCTACAAATTCGACCCTGTTCATCAGGGATGATGTATGTGGAATTAATCGGTTAAGGGCAAGTCCAGCAAAAAAGGCTCCGATAATGGCTTCAATTCCTGCTAATTCAGCTAGCATAGCAGCTAAATAAATCATCACCAGAACAAAAATATATTGGGAGATCTTATCATTAACCTTTTTGAAAAACCATCGGCCAATAATAGGAAATACCAGTAAAACAATTAAGCTGAAAAGAATAACTGAAACTGAAAGTTTAACCCAAAATGAAGTGCCTACATCTCCCTGAACCATTCCAACCACCACAGCAAGCACCAATAAAGTTGCAATATCTGTGATCATGGTTCCGCCAACGGTAATATTCACAGCCTGGTTTTTAGCAATTCCAAGTTTGCTGATTAAGGGGTAGGTAATAAGGGTCTGTGAAGAGAAGAGACTGGCAAAAAGTACGGAAGTTAGTGTTGAAAATCCCAATAAATAATACGCTCCTAAAAAACCTAATATGAAAGGAAAAATAAAAGCATAACCTCCATAGCCAAGACTTTTCCATTTATTTTTTTTGAAATCTCCCATATCGATCTCCAAGCCTGCCAAAAACATAATGTAGAGAAGCCCGGTGGTTCCGGTAACGACAATGCTACTGTCTCTTGCTAATACATTAAAACCGTTTGGTCCTATAATAGCCCCGGCAATGATAAGTCCTAAAAGATGGGGAACTTTAATTTTATTCAGGAGGAGGGGGGCTGCAAGAATAATAATCAGTACTAATAAGAACTTTAGTACAGGATCTTCTATTGGAAGACTCAGGTTATGAATACTCAGTAAAGTCATAGGTGTTTTTATTTAGACGAACGCGTCAATTCAACAGAAAATTTTGCCATGCAATTATTGTCAATGGTAACCGTTCTTGTCCCCCGGATTTTGGTGTCGGAAATATCGTTCAAAATAACGTTCATTTCTACTTTTTTATCGGCACTGGGGTCTGTTTGGAAATTGAGTTTAATTTCATTATTCTCAAATTTTCCGGAATATAATCTCACAAGATTATTATTGTTAACGATCTTAGCGACCATCTGTGTGGAGTCACTATCGAACTCCCAGGTGTCTGTACGTTGATCACCTACTACATAATCAGTACAATTGGATTCCGTACAAATTACTTTGCTGTTCCATGAGCCTGCAATTTCTTCCGGCCACATCTTATTAATAACAGCAGAATCTTTTTTTACAAAAATGCTGTCTCTCAATTTGAGCAGAGCCTGATATTCGGATTCCTTTTGTGCAAACAGTTTTTCTTTTTCAAGCAATTGCTTTTCACGTTCAACCAGGTTTTTTTCTTTTTGATTATCAGTACAGCTTGTCAAAAAGAGTGGAATAATAAATAAAATCAACAGTGTGTTTTTTATCATATTGTAGAAATTGATGTAAACAATATAGGTAAAAAAAAGTGAAAAATAAAATTGAACGGTGAATAAATAGAAAATGTGAACAGAGTTTCCCAATTATCGTTTCAGCCAATTCTTAGAACCTATAGGTTACCTTGTTGGCCTATTTTTATGATTTACAGGGCTTTTTGTCTTCTGAACATTTCAGGTTTGTAATTAATGATAAACACACCTAATATAATTAATACCGCTGCAATAATGAATTTAAAAGAAATAGCTTCGTCGAGAATAAGCCATCCCAGAAAAATGGCAATTATCGTGTTGATGTAAGCTAAAATAGATACCTGAACAGGGGAAACCCTCGTTAATGCAAAATGGAAAGCGAAAAATGCGGCAACGGAGCCAAAGCATGCCAGATACAGCATAGCAGAAACACTTTTAATACTCCAGTTTCCGAAGTTATAATTTTCTGAAAAAAGGAATGCAAAAATAATCTGTACAACTCCGGCAAAAGCAAACTGGTAAAATAAATTTAATGAAATATTACCACTTTGAATATTTAGCTTTTTGGTAAAAATAGTACCAGAAGCCCATCCGGAAATGGCACAGAAAAGGAAAACAATTCCCATTCTGTAATCTGGGTTGGCAAGATCTTTCAGCCCGTCCCAAAAGATGAAAAGAATTCCACTGAAACACATCAGAACTCCTATGAAAGCTCTGAAACTGAATTTTTGTAATCCGATAGCCACGCTTCCTAAAAATACCAAAATGGGAGAGGAAGCGCTGATTAATGAAGCAAGACTGCTGGATACTGTTTCTTCTGCTACGGTTGTCATTCCATTAGCAATGACAAGCATTAATGTCGCAAAGATAATCTGGTATCGTAAATTCTTCCATCCAATCCACTTCAATTCTTTTCTGTAAAGAAGAACAGAAAGCATGATAAGAGAGGCTAAAAATTGACGAATCCCTGCGACAAACCAGGCGGGTATGGTTTCTACTGCAACCCTGATAGCCAGGAATGTTGTTCCCCAGACAAGAGCTACAGTAAAAACAGCAATGAGGAGTTTATAATCTTTCAAAATATAGATGGGAAATGGAACACAAATATATTTATTTTGAAGTGATTTTTCCAGTAATATTTTGGTATAAAACAGTATTATAGCTACACTACTTCAATAATGATTTTTCGGGTGATTTTTTATTTTCTGAATGAGCGTACATTGATCATTGAAGCAATTTTAAAAAACAGATTTTAATTTTTATCTTTGAACATCTAATAAAAACTGAAGATGGTAGGAATTATCATGGGAAGTCAAAGTGACTTACCGATTATGGAACAAGCTGCAAATTTTTTGAAAACCCTGGAAATCCCTTATGAGCTTACGGTAGTGTCTGCTCACCGGACTCCGGAAAGGATGTTTGATTATGCTAAAACAGCAAAGGAAAGAGGACTGAAGGTGATTATTGCAGGAGCCGGTGGAGCTGCGCATCTTCCGGGAATGGTAGCGAGTTGCACGACTCTTCCTGTGATTGGAGTACCGATCTTATCCAGCAACTCTATTGACGGATGGGATTCTGTATTGTCAATTCTTCAAATGCCGGGGGGGATTCCTGTCGCTACAGTGGCTTTGAACGGAGCATTAAATGCCGGAATTCTTGCGGCTAAAATTTTAGGAAGTGCTGACGAACAGGTAGGTCAAAAACTTCAGAAGTATCAGGATTCATTAAAAGATAAAGTATTTGGAACCGTGAATGATATTAAAAATCAGCACCCTAACCATTTTGATCAATAAAATAAAATTCATATTACATAAAAAGCTTCACTTTTACAGTGAAGCTTTTTTATGAGCTTTTTAGGTCTACATTATAAATAAAGCTCCCTAAAAATAGAGAGCTTTATTTTTATTAGCTTGAATATGAAGTCGATTACCAGTTTTGTTGGATGTTGTTCATTTGAATTTCAAATTGTTCTGAAGGTCCTGCAGAATTTCCATTCAGATAAATCCAATCTGTTCCATTCTTTTTATATACTTGCAGATAATATGTTTTCCCGGCGGATGTTTGATCCCTGAAAGCAACAGTATCCCCATTTTCTATACTTGTGGAGGAGTTGCCGTTTTTCTTTTTCACAAGAATAAGCTCCAGGTTTTTAAGAGACTTTCCAAACTTGGGAAAATAGTAATATGCACCTCCATTGAGGTATTCCCAATACCAGAAATTATTAATCCGTTCACTGGTTTCTACACGAACCAAACCTGCTTTCAGATCAAAGTAGTTATCATCGGTTCCGAGGTTAACCAAATTAAACCAGGTATTTGAATTAGGAGAAGTGGCGGATACCTTAAGCCATTCATCTGGTTTTGAAAGATCAGATGTGATGTACTTACCGGTAGCTACAGACTTTAATGATATTTTATCATACTTTCTGAATTTCATACTGGATTTGGGAGACGTTTCATCTGAGTATACACTTCCTTCTACCGGGTAATGATCCGAATAATCTGTCCAGTAATATTTATCCTGATTGAGGTTCGTATAAGTCATTAAAGTACTGCTTACAGGATCAAAAACAATATTTTGCCAGGAAGGCGGAACTAAATGGTCATTAGATACAAAAACATAGTCCAGATATTCCGGTTGGTTTTTCGGATAAGGGTAGTGATAGGATGCCATGGTATTGGTTCTGGTATCCCAGGTCTGTGGGAGTCCTCTATAATTAGGAGCAGATACATTTAAGGTTTGCAGCATGACAGGATATTCCGGGCTGTCTTTAATTACATTAAAGTCTCCGCCATAGATAAGCGTTTCATCAGTAGGTATTTTGAGATCATTCACATAAGTTTTGATCATTTCTAACTGGCTTTTTCTTATACTGAGCTCACTTCCTTTGCAGCCTGGCTGGGTAGATTGAAGGTGAGTAGAAATAAAATGCATACGTTTTCCATTTTTCAGGATACGGATATAAACGAATCCTTTTAAAGAAAGAGCATCAAAATCACATCCTTTTGGAAAGATATATTGATTCATTATTTCAATTGGGTACTTACTGGCAATCATCACACCTCCGTTTTCGAATCCCCCTGAGGTTACTTCTCTCCAATCTCCGGAAGTGTTATTCCATCCCTGTTGAGTTTGTCCAAGGATAGGGGTCTGATAAGGAAATTTAGGTAAAAGCTTTTCACGGAGAATCCCAGCAGCTGTATTGTCAAAGCATTCCTGGAGTAACAGGATATCATAATTATTAATGAAGCCGGCGTTTCCAAGTCTTTCGGCTCTGGTATTCTGGGACCATTGTGTAGTAGAGGCTACAGCAATGTCACGCAATAAAAAAGTATTGTATGCGAGTACCTTAATTTCATTATCTCCCAATCGGGAAAACTTATTTTGTTGATTAGAGTTGTCTGTAAGAGGACTGTTTTCCTCAAAAGAACTTTGTTCCCTGCATGAATTAAAAGATAGAAGGCATAGTACTGCCAGAAGATAAAGTCTCCGGTTGAAATTTTTCATATGTATTTTTTATTTGATGGGCTAAAATACTTGATGAAAGAAAAGAAGATGTTATCTAAGTGTTATATGTATATTAAGTTTATGATGAAAGGAAGTAAATAGCGCAAATCATGGGAAATAAAAAACTCTCCTTTTAGGAGAGTTCGATATCAAGATTAGTTTTTATTACAATGTAATATATTCATAATTATATTTTACATAAGTATTTCCGTTAGCTTCTTTCCCAATCACTTCAACAGGTAGCTGCGCATTGTTGTATTGTATACTATAAGTGATGTTTTGGTTTTGGATCCAATTTCCATCATTATCTTTATAACTTATTTTTTCTGTTGTATAATTACTTTTGCTCAAGTTATATGCTCCTCCCATCATAATTCTCAAGTATTTGTTGGTATAAGTAAAAGGATTTAATTTATTATCATAAGAAAACTCTCTTTTAGTAGAATGATTGAATATTCCTCCACTTACTGATGTTTCCGTAGAAATATTGTCTCCATTATAGATATAAGATGAGGTGCCTGGGTTGGAACAGTTGTCTGACTGACAAAGGGTAGAAGAAGCCAGTTGACCATTTGAATTATAGGTGTAAGTAGAGCTCCTGTTATAATCCGGATTGGTATAGATCGCTTTGACATTGGTCACCTGATCTCCGGTATAGTTAAAAACAGAATAATAATCTAAGGTTTGATCAGGGTTGTAATAATTGATTTTTACAGGCTTTCCATTACTATATTCGAAAGTAAAAGTTCTTCCTTCTGAAAGTGTTTTTACAAGTTGTCCCTGGCTATTGTATTCTAATGTTGCGACATTAGTTTGAGGGCTAGCCGGATTGTTATAATAAACTGTGGTCATCTTACTTAGTAAGAATAATTTTTTTTCAGGATCAATTACGATGTCATTATCATTATTGCTACAACTGTTAAAGATTGAAGCTGAGCCTATCACCACTAAAAATAAATATTTTTTCATTCTTTTTTTGCTGCCAAAAATAAAGAATACTTACTGAGTTTGAAAATATTACGAATAAAAAAATCCCACTATTTTGAATAATGGGATTATATATATTAGATTAAATTTAAATCTAGTATCTGTAATATTCAGGTTTGAATGGTCCTTTCACATCTACACCGATATATTCAGCTTGTTCAGGGGAAAGAGTTTCAAGCTCTACACTTAACTTTTTAAGGTGTAAAGCAGCTACTTTCTCATCCAAATGCTTTGGTAATGTATATACTTCATTTCCATAAGCAGCAGAGTTGTTCCATAACTCGATCTGAGCCAAAGTCTGGTTAGAGAAAGAATTGGACATTACAAAACTTGGGTGTCCTGTAGCACATCCAAGGTTTACTAATCTACCTTCAGCAAGAATGATTACTTCTTTACCTCCTTCCAATGTATAGATATCTACCTGAGGCTTCACTTCAGATTTAGTTTGACCATAGTTTTGGTTTAACCATGCCATATCGATTTCATTATCGAAGTGACCGATGTTACAAACAATAGCTTTGTCTTTCATTTTAAGGAAATGTTCTCCTCTAACGATGTTAAAGTTACCGGTAGTTGTAATAACGATGTCTGCATTATCAACTACAGTGTCTAATCTTTTTACTTCATAACCGTCCATAGCAGCCTGAAGCGCACAGATTGGGTCGATTTCTGTAACAGTAACGATAGATCCTGCTCCTCTGAATGAAGCCGCAGTACCTTTACCTACATCACCGTAACCACAAACAACCACTCTTTTACCTGCTAACATTAAGTCAGTTGCTCTTCTTACAGCATCTACTGCAGATTCTTTACAACCGTATTTGTTATCAAACTTAGATTTGGTCACAGAGTCGTTAACGTTGATTGCCGGCATTACTAGAGTTCCGTTTTTCATTCTTTCGTACAATCTGTGTACACCTGTTGTCGTTTCTTCAGAAAGTCCTTTAATGTCTTTCGTCAACTGAGGATATTTGTCAAACACCATGTTTGTTAAATCTCCACCGTCATCAAGGATCATGTTCAATGGTTTTCTTTCTTCACCAAAGAATAATGTTTGCTCGATACACCAGTCAAATTCTTCTTCATTTAAACCCTTCCATGCATAAACAGGAATTCCTGCAGCAGCAATAGCAGCAGCAGCGTGATCTTGTGTAGAGAAAATATTACAAGAAGACCATGTAACTTCAGCTCCTAAAGCTACCAATGTCTCGATAAGTACAGCCGTTTGGATAGTCATGTGAAGACATCCAGCGATTCTAGCACCCTTTAATGGTTGAGACGGTCCGTATTCTTCACGGATAGACATCAAACCAGGCATTTCTGCCTCAGCAAGAGTGATTTCCTTTCTTCCCCATTCTGCCAGGGATATGTCCTTAACTTTATAAGGAATGTATTGTGTTGTTGCTTCCATCTATCTGAAAAATTTTTCGCAAATTTACAAACTAATATTCTGCTGACCAAAAATATGCCCCTTTACCGAGATTTTTCAGATGATAACGCCACCATTCTTATTTGGAAGTATGATGAGAACGAAGAACTGAGCATTGATGAGCTTTTAGAGCCGGAAAATGCTGAAAAAGTAAAAGACTACCATCCTAAAAAACTTTTGGAGGTGTTAATGGTACGCAAACTTTTAAAGGAATTAAAACCCCATTCAAAGATTTTGTACAAGGAGCGGGAGCCCTTTCTATCACCTAAGGATGCGGAAATTTCCATTACTCATTCTTTTCCTTTTGCATCGATAGCTATTTCAAAGAAAAAAATTGGGATTGATTTAGAAAGATTTAATCCTAAAATATTGAGGGTGATTGATAAATTCACTTATGAAAATGAAAGAGGTTTTATTCCTGAAGACAACGCAGATACGTATTATACTATTATCTGGAGCGTAAAAGAAAGTATGTATAAGATTCATCATTCAAAGTACTGGTCTTTGAAGAAAAATTATGAGGTAAAGCCTTTTGAGCTGAAGAATCTCCATAAAATACGCTGCAGAGTGTATGATGATCAGTTCTCAGACGAATTCAAAGCCAGGGTCGAGTTTTTTGATGAATACTGCTTTACGATTGTGGAGGCGTAGCTGCAGATTCGTTTTTGTATTTCTCGATTACTTTTCTTTGTTCCTTGGCAACATCATAAATAAGTTCCAGGATATCGTGGATATTTTTCAGTTCTGTAAGGTGAGATACTTTACCGGTATCTTTCAGATCAGAAGGTTCTTCCTCTATCTCAGTTCTCCTTTTTAACATAAGATCTTCAATGCATGAATCTTCAGGCTCGAGACGGCTTTCCATCTTAAGGGTTTCGGTAATTTCTTCATCATTAAGGAGGGTAAAGGTCTGCTGCATTTCAGCCTCAATTTTTCGGCTCCAGCTTTCAGCATCTATTTCAGGATATTTCTTATCGTTTTTAGAATACTGGGAAAGAGAAGCAGTATAAGCCGTAATAAGATGTGAGGTAGCAACAAACTGATGAACGACCTCCAGTTTTTTTCGTTGGTTTTTAGGTTCGGAAATCATTCGTTGAAAATTGTCGGAAAGATTTGCTAATGATATAATAGCATTTTTACGCTTTACCTTGTAATCTTCAAGATCAAACTCCTCCTGAAGGAATTTGGAAATAACGCTTTGAAAATAGATAAGATTGCTTTCTGCTGATTTTTTCATGAGAACCAGATTTTGAGTATGTTCCCAGACAGGAAGTACGATGTAAGAAACAAAAAATGCAATTGCACCGGCAATCATGGTATCTAAAATCCGATCTTTAAAAATGACATCAACTTTCCCGGGACTTAAAAAATTAAAACTCATGAATACATAAATCGTCATGAATAAAACGGCCCAGAAATATTTCCCTTTTAATAAACTGAAACAAAGAATCATGCTGATGAGTAGTGTCGCAAACAGAATGGCATTGATATGGACAAAGTGTAAGATTACATAGGCTATTGTAGCTCCCACAATGGTCCCGTACAAACGAAGTCGGTTTCTTTGTTTTGTGATTGAGTAAGCGGGTTTTAATATCGCCGTAATTGTGATTAATATCCAATAGGTATGACCAATTCCTAAAAACTGAAATAGTGAAAACAGATAACCTATTAATAAAGCAGTGGTAATCCGGATTGCATGGCGAAACAGTGATGAAGAAAGAGAGATATTATTTCTCAATACTTTAAAATTGAGTTTTTCTTCATTAGGCATAAACTTCCTTAAGTCTAAACCTGTAGAAAGACTCTTCGCTAATTTTATATCCTGTGAAAAAACTTTATAAATTTCATTGATCTCTTTTGTGATTTCACTGATACGCATGAGAATCTGGCGCAGGATCATGAAGTTTTCTAAAGTTCCCGGAGTAATCTGTCTATTTCTTACTTCGAAATAAAGGGTATTCAGCTTTTTTAATTCGGTATCAAGATTGAAAATAGGTTTTGCCCTAGTTCCTAACTGAAGCGATATTCCTATATTGGTTATTTCTTCGGAAAGTAAATTGAGGTAATCATGGATATTCACCAGTATCATACTATCTTCAAAACTTTGCTGAAGCTTTTGATAATCGCTTTCTGAGGTCATCAGCTTTTCATGAAGGTCCATTGAATTCAGGAACATCAGCATGAGTAACCTGCTGGTGGTCGTGGATTCGTTGACGATGGTTCGGGTTTTAAAAACGGTCTCCCGTGTATCTTCCTGAAGATTTTTAATCTCTATCTGCTTTGCTATAACCTGGGTGGTCAGTCTATCAAAATCAGGGTTTTTCTGATAGTAGTTGGCTTTTATTTTTAAAAATTCGGCAAGCTGGAGATAATTTTCTCCAATCATCTGGCTAGCGAGTTTATAGGGTTGGATTGTGGTAACAATTAGGAAGATCAGTAAAAACCAGATACACCCTGAAGCAAAAATAAGAAGACTTTTGAAAATATTACTTCCGGTGAGGTGTCCATCAATAAAGATGGCCAGTACAACCAGAGATAATGAGCCTACAGCTGCTAATCGTTGTCCGTATACTCCGATCAGGGAGAAGAACATCCCGAATACAATGATTTCAAGGATGACCAATACCTTTATATGCATTACTAAACTTGCAATAAGGGCTACAAGTACAAAGCAAAAAATGGCAAACGTTAGTGCATTTCTTCTTCGTATAAAAGGTCCCGGCTGATCCGTGAGTGCTACGAAACTTGTCCCAAGCGGGAAGAGGAAGTATTCTTTTAATATTCCGAAGTGGGCGAGAACCAAACATGGTAATACCGTAGCCAATGTAATTCTGATAGCAGAATACACATACTGACTGGTTACAAATTTTTTAAGCTCCGCCGAATAGTTCATATTACAAAAATAATTATTGAGAAACAAAAAAGCCCCATAAATATGAGACTTTTGTGAACTTAAATGTTATATTTTTTTAATAGTCAGCATTAGATGTTTCATCTCCTATGTTCCAGGTTAAACCAAAACGAAGAGTATTGTCTAAAGCAGTATTAATTTTGGACATATTAATTAAGTAAGAAATATCAAGACCAAAAGAACGGTATTTCAAGCCAACACCTGCTGTTGCAAATTGTCTAGCCCCCTGTTCTTCGCTTTCACGGAAGTAACCGGTTCTTACTGCAAAAGCATTATCATATGAATATTCTAAAGCACCACTATACATGATACTGTTTTTATTTTTGAAAGATTTGCTGATTCCTTCCAATACACCAACGTTAGGAACAGCATACATAGGTTGTCTTGTGTTAGGATCATTTCCAATGAATTCTTGACCCGGAACTAAAATTTTAGACCCTTCCACACTAATTCCTATTTTGTTTACATCATCAAGATACATGTCGTAACCCACCCCTAATCTTGCCATAGTAGGAAGATAAGATCTGGATTCTTCATTTCCGGTATAGTCAAGTTTAGGACCTAAGTTCTGGATTGCAAAACCTGCATTCAATTTACCATCATATCCCCCGAAACTTGAAAATCTTGGAGAGCTGTAGTATCCTGAAACGTCTACAGCAAAAGAGTTAGCAGGCTTAAGGGTAGTGTCTGTATTGAAACCTCCGGCTAAGTCTGAACGAATAAATCTACCAGTTACCGCCATTGAATAAGAATCTGAAAGTTTTAGTGCATAGGCAACATCAATGGAGAATTCATTAGGTTTAGATGTTCCCATAGAAGCTACGTCATTACCTACTAATTGGGTTAAGTCTACCTGCCCCATATTGAAGTAGTAAATACTTGCAGAGATGGTTGATCTTTCGTCCTGACCTAAAAACTTATGGAATGCACCATAGAGTAAGAATACGTCATTGGTCAATTTTCCCATGTAGGGAGTGTAGTTGAGGCCTACGGAAGAACTTGTTCTGCTAAAAGGATATTTCGCTGCATTCCAGAATTGAGAGAATGCATCCGGAGAGGTTACAACCCCCTGATCACCCATACCTCCCGATCTTGCATCTGGTGCAATCCTTAGAAACGGGGCTCCGGTTAATACAGGTCTTACCTGACTCAGATCTTGCGAATAGCCTAAAAAACCAGCACTTAATCCAATTCCTAAAAGCAGTTTAGTAGTTAAATTCATATGTTGTCTTTTATATATTATCAGTTTTTTATTAATATTATTATTTATACTTCTTTTATTTTACTTCAAAAGTACCATTTTTTCTACAGCTGTGGCACTTCCTTTGCATTTTTCTTGATTTTGACTTTTTGCAAATATCTTAAAAATATATGTACCCTTCCCAACAGTTGACCCAAAATCGTCTCTTCCGTCCCATTCTATCGCCTGTCGCGGTGTTCTGAAGCCCTGCAGGAATGGTTCTGCAACCACTGCCTGTGATAATGTTCTTACCAGTTTTCCTGTTATCGTATAGATCTGAACATTCACATTTAATATATCATCACAATTGTGTTCAAATTGAACATATGTTTTATTAGTAAATGGATTCGGCCAGTTAAGAGGTCTGTTGATCACCAAATGCTGATCGGATTCATCCTTAACCTCAAAGTTTAACGTAGCAGAGGTAGAATTATTGTTTATATCCCAAACTTTAAATGATAATTGATGTTGGCCTATCGCTAAATTCCTGAAAGGATAGGTTACATTCCCTTTTTGGTAATCCGCAAGACTTGGATTCAAACATCCGTTTCCTTCCCCGGAAGCATAAAAATCATTTAATACAATGGTATTAATAATCTGTCCGTCCAAATATACAGTAATATCGTGACCGATACCAGATCCGGTGGAATTTATTCCTGTATCATCAGTAACACAAGCCAACAGCATTGGATTCTGATTGGTAATTCCTCCGTCGGCGAAATTGGTATTATTCATGTAAAGCTTCACTTTTGGAGGTTCATTATCATTAATCCCATTAGGATTAATATCACCAACCCTCACAAGCTGATTATTAAATACGTCTGTTGATTTATTATCAGCATATCCTAATATCCTTCCTTCACCCACAGCATAATTAATATCTTTAGGTACATAGAACTCTACGGTGAAGACGCCGTTTACTGCAGTTCCGGAAGCTTTTACAATGGCACTTCCTTCCTCTGTATAATTAAGAATAGGAGTGAGGTTCCCATCGTTATTTAATGTTTTCTTATTTAATCTCTTATCAAAAATATTAATCACAACTCTTCCATTGAAAGTCGTATTCACAGTTCCGTTAGGATTATTAATATGTCCTTTTACTTTAACAAAGTCAAGTCCTCTTATTAATCCGGGAACCGGTGTTTCAATATTATCGATCATTAATAGTCTTTTAGGTCTGCTAAGTTTCATGGCAGGATCACCCAGAAGGTTTACTTTTAAATGATCACTCTGAGGACCTTTCATTTTTTTTGCATTTAAATGGGCAACCCCCAGGGTTTCAAAATCGTCATTAACCAGTTTGAAAATATCCTGAGTATAAAGGTCTGTAAAATCACGTCCGTAATCCACACCGATGGCACGGCTGGAAGTAATCATTGCTGCAGGACCTCCCTGCTTCATTTTAAGGAAACGTTCACCGGCTGATAAGGTTTCAGGCTCGTCCCATAAAGTAAACTCACACGTAATGGTAGATACGAACGGGAACCGGCTGTATACATTGGAGAAATTATTGGCGTTATTGATCTCGTCGATCGTTAAGACTCTTTCCTGTGCCCAGCCACTGATTCCTCCATGTCCGAAGTAGAATAAATACATACTGTTTCCGATATCATTGGAAATAGCCTGGTTAACCTGCGGATATCTTTGTCCACCTGCGGTACTCTGAGCCTGGAAGGCATCTAAATATAATTTTCTGACATTATATTCTTTAAGGTTAGACGATCCTATCTGTTCAAAAACAGTGGATAGTGTACTGTTCATAACATCATGAAACGGGCTTCCGCCATCACGGTCATCATCTACGACAAAGTCCAGTTTCATACGCCATTCTCCAAATGGAGTAGACTGTCCCGGTAATGCATTATAATAGGCAAGAGTTTTATCAATCATGGCACCGGCTTCAGTCGCATTAGCTGCTGGAATTCTACCTACCGGCAGATCGGGTAAATTGCTTGAAAGTGCAGAAGTAGTCTGCGGTTTTGTCATTACAATATAGTCATCCGTAACATATGAAGTAATAAAGTCTGCAGACTGCTCACTCTGATAGCTGGAAACTACATTCGAATTGTTCGGAATTCTATTCTTGTAATCATATGATGCATCTCCTAAAATGAAAACATATTTTAAGCTTCCAAGGGGAGTGTTTAATTTGGTGACAAAATCTCGGATTGCAGTAAGGTCTTTGCTTCCGCTTCCAAATTCATTATAGATTTTATTAGCATCTACAATCTGTACATTATAATTGTTTTTTGTTTGATGGTAGTTGGCAAGTCTTTGTGCCTGGGACATGAGCTCAGGAACCGTAATAATAAGGTAGTCTACATTTTGTAATGCAGACAGGTTCTGATTGGCCATTCTTTCTACAAATTGAGGAGAGTAGGCTGCATCCGCCTTAAAAGCAACGAACTCGTTATTGAAATTCGGATCAGCGGTAATATATCCAAAATTAAAAGTGGTTCCGCCTGTTGATTTATTCACTCTTCTATTAGCATTGGTGATATCCGTAACGTCCCAGATTTGTTCCATCCCTGCAATATTTGCTACACTGAATCCGTAAGCAGTGTTGGTACCACTGGCAAGGGAGAAATCCCGGAAGTTCATTTGTGAACCATTATATTTAAGGTCTTCTTTATATTGTACCTCTGCATAATCAAAATAGAATGTTCCATTAGGATTGGTTGTGATGCTGGGCTTATAATTAATAGAGATCTGATTTCCACTTAAATTATTAATATCTCCGTTATAGAAAAAGTTAACATAATCTTGATCTGTCGGATTCGAAGAAGAGACTACAGGGTTTTGGGTATTAATATCAAAAGCAATGCTATTACCCTGGGACTTGTATCCGACTACTTTGGTTCTGTATTTTACAACATCTCCGCCTTGAATAGGAGAGTTGAGGCTGAAAGTAACTGTTTTATCAGTCGTAAACGGAGGTTCTTCGACCCATATTCTACCTACTTTCATTAAATTTTTTTGGTCATTATTGATGACCTGATAATTGTCAAATCGGGTAATCAATGCAGCAGGAAGGTTGGCGTCTATGGCCTGAACTCTTTTCCCTGCTCCTTTATCAAAGTTGATAAAATAATAGGAGAAGTCTTCATAGATATTTTTCACGCCTTCAGTTCTGTCATTCCTGTTATCATCTCTTTTGAATCCGTTTCCGTTTGATTTATTATAAAGGTTATATCCATTGGGTCCCTGAGCATAAAAAAGTGCATAGTCCTGATCGTTCCATATTCCGTCATCTTCGCCTACTACCTGTATGGCATTTTCCTGCAAAGCGCTGTATTTTACATCCTGATTAAATTCGGGAAGCATGATTCCCCCGTTTCCATAGATTCTGAAGTTTCTTGGATTTACCGAAGAAGGATTAATACCATTATCCCTTAAAAACTGGGAGGTAATTTTGAAGATACCGGATTTGTCCACTTTAATCTTATAAAAAGTACCCCCTGATAATGGGTTGATGTTTGTTCCTACCTTAGCCGCATTCATCATTTGGTTTGAACCGCCACCTTCAGAAATTTCAAATGAAGACAGTCTTTGAATACGTCCTTTTATATTTTTAAAAAGAGCAACATTAATACTTGCATATTGTTCTCCTTGTGCATAGTAATAAGAAACATTTTTCACTTCATGCTCGGGGACTCCATTTTTGTTTAATTCAAACAAATCCTTATTGGAAATCGTTTCCCAAATTAGATTAGAAACCTTTACCTGTTTTTCTCCTGTTTTTTGTGTGATTGTTATAAAAATGTTATTTTGGTCATAAGAAAAACCTTTATTTTTGAAACTAGGAAGATTGATTTTTGTATCGCCAAAATCCTGAATTTTGGATCCATCCCATTCGATGTTGATTTTTTGAGCGTAAAGTATTGATACAAAAGTTAATAGGAGTAAAAACGTAATTTTTTGTTTCATGTTTATTTTTGAAATTTCTAAATTACAAAATAAATGAAAATTTTATAATTAAATTGTTATACAATAAAATTAATTTGTTAACGTTGTTCAAAAAAATCAAATGTTTACTTGATTTATTGAATAATTTATTTTTTCTTTGTACTTTGAAAATATTTATATCGACTATGAAAAAACTAAAGTTGTTTTCATTAATAGCATTAAGTTCTACACTTGCATTAACCAGTTGTGGTGGATCGGGTACCAACAAAGGAGGAGGTACTAAAAAATTTATCAGCAAGACGGGTTGGAAGCCAAACGAAAAACAAGGTTGGTTTTTTGCAGGAAAGCAACAAAAACAGAAAGGTTGGCCGGGGATGGTATATGTAGAAGGTGGAACTTTTACAATGGGATTAGTGAAAGATGATGTGATGCACGATTGGAATAATTCACCTCGCAGAATGCAGGTAAGTTCTTTCTTTATCGGTGAAACAGAGATTACTAACTATGAATACCGCGAATACCTTACATGGTTGAAGTATGTATTTCCACCAAGTGATCCTAGTTTTAAGGAAATTTATAATGGTGCTGTACCAGATACCTTATTATGGGATAACAAACTATCTAGAAATGATTACAACGAGACGTATTTCCGTTCTCCAGAGTTTGATTACTATCCAGTAGTAGGAGTTTCATGGACTCAGGCAAATAGATATTGCGAATGGTTAACAGACAGAGCTAATGAAAAAGCGTTAATGTCTGCAGGAATCATCGCCAAAGATTTGTATATCAACGAATCAAACAATCAGGGTGGAAGTGCATTCAATATGGATAAATTCAAAGCGAATGATCCTGAAATGCAAGGATACATCAACGAACAAAGAATGCAGCAGAAATCTGGGTTGAAAACAACCAACCAAAGACTTCTTTCTGCTAACAGAGCTCCAAATTCAGCAATGGTTCAGAAATTCAGACTTCCTACAGAAGTAGAATGGGAATATGCAGCTCTTGGAATGGCTAAAAACAGAGAATATAACCAATATTTAGGTAAAAAACCTGAAATTGAAAGATTAAGAGGTACTAAAGGAAAAGACAGAGGAATGTTCCTTGAAAACTTCAAAATGGGTAAAGGAGATTACTCCGGAATTGCTGGTTGGAAAAATGATGGTTCTGCCAGAACTTCAGATGTAAGACAATATCCATCTAATGATCTTGGAATCTATGGAATGTACGGAAACGTGTCTGAGTGGACAGCTGATGTTTACAGACCAATTATCGATGAAGATTTCAGTGATTTCAATTACTACAGAGGAAATATGCCTCAGGCTATTGTAAGAAACGGTGACGGGACTTATAAAATGGTTGATGAAGGCAATATTAAATATGATACTTTAGCTGACGGTAGATTAGTATACAGAAACCTGCCAGGTCAGTTTGAAAGACAAACTATTGCTGATTACAGAAACTACAGAGATGGAGACAAGCAATCTTCTTTAGAATATTACAAAGAAGGAGACTCTACTGCATCTTTTGATATGTATAATTCTCCAAGACAGAGATTTATCGTAGACGCTGGTGGAAGAGTAATTTTGCAAAAAGATACGAAAGACAGAACATCTGCGATGTCTAACGATATCAGAGTAATTAAAGGAGGTTCTTGGCAAGATACAGCATATTGGCTGGATCCGGGACAAAGACGATATAAAGATCAAAACAGAGCTTATGGATGGATTGGATTCCGTGTAGCTCAGGATGCCAGAGTGGCTGACAAGAGTAGAACTAGAAGATAAATATTTATCAAAAAAATAATTTCAAAAAACCTTCCAAAATACTGGAAGGTTTTTTTATTTTTGAACTATGAATATAGAACAGTTTTATCCTTTGTTTTTGCAGTCCAATAACGTTACGATTGACAGCAGAAAAATTGAAAAGAATGATATTTTCTTCGCTTTTTCAGGAGAGAATTTCAATGCAGCAATCGTAGCAGAAAAAGCAATTTCCGATGGGGCTCTGGCTGTCATTGTAGAGCAGCGGGATTTTGAGAATAGAGATAAAAACATTTTCTATGTTCATTCTACATTAGAATTTTTACAAGACCTTGCCATATATCACAGGGATCAGTTAAGTATTCCGATTCTTGGACTTACAGGAAGCAATGGAAAGACGACGACAAAGGAGTTGATTCACGCTGTTCTTTCCGAAAAATACAATGTTCAGTATACCCATGGTAATCTGAATAATCATATCGGGGTTCCTCTAACGATTTTATTGATCAGATCTCAACATGAGATGGCTGTCATTGAAATGGGAGCGAATCATCAAAAGGAAATTGAATTGCTATGCTCGATCTCAAAACCTGATTACGGTTATATTACCAATTTCGGGAAAGCGCATCTTGAAGGCTTCGGAGGTTTTGAAGGGGTTATCAAAGGAAAGTCTGAATTGTATGATTATTTAAAAGCGTCTCATAAAACAATACTGGTTAATGAGAATGATGAAATCCAGATGGACAAGACCGAAAATTATGAGCCGAAAATTACTTTTGGGAGAACTGATTCAGATTATTATTTTGAAGCATTTTCTGAGAACCACTGTGTAGGATTATCATATAAAAGCACAAAAGCCTTATCAAAACTGACAGGTAATTATAACTTCACAAATCTTTGTGCAGCAGTAAGTCTGGGACTTCATTTCGGAATTGATATTGAAAAAATAAAACATGCCATTGAGAGCTATACTCCAACTAATATGCGTTCTCAGATCGTAAAAAAAGAAGGAAAAACACTGGTTCTGGATACATACAATGCCAATCCAAGTTCGATGATGGCTTCATTACATAATTTCGTAACTTTTGAAGGCCGTAAAACGATTATTATAGGGGATATGCTTGAGTTGGGTACTGAGAGTGAAGCCGAGCATCAGAATATTTTAAAACTGGCCCTTGATTTAGGATTTGATGAAATTATAACCGTAGGAGGGAGTTTTAAAAAGATCAACTCTTCAACCCTTGCTTTTGAGAATACCCAGGAGCTAATAGAATACTTAAAACTGAATGCTATTCAATCTGATCATATTCTATTAAAAGCTTCAAGAGGCATTTCTTTAGAAAAGGCAGTAGACTTTATTTAGTCTTCCTTTCTCTGAATTCATTAACGATCAGCTGGATATTTTTGAAAGTGTTTGGAAAAACTTCATTTTCTATTTGAGAGTCGTTTTTCCAGGCAACTTCTGTGATACCTTCTTCAATCTGAGGTGTTGATGTATCTTCACCGTCGAAGCTCATTTCAAACCAGTGTGTGCATTTCAGGATCTTATCACCGTTTCTTTCTACATAAATATGATAAGTCGTATTGATGAAATCCAACAGTTCAACATCTTTCAGCCCTGTTTCTTCTTCAATCTCCCTGACAGCAGATTCCTCTCTGGATTCTCCTTTTTCCATTTTACCCTTGGGAAGATCCCACTTTCCAAGTCTTTTGATGAAAAGTATTTCTCCGTTCTTATTATTGACTAGTCCGCCAGCCGCTTCAATAATCCTGAAAAGACCTTTAAACTCACTCCAGATTGTATCAATATCATCTCCAAATACATTCAATTCTTTTACAGATGTATTTTCCAAAAGATCTAATGCAATTTCGAAAGTAGTAAAGTTTTCGTACTTAACGTTTTTTTCCAGGTTTTCGGTCTGTTTAGACAGTAATAATTTTTTTTCGTTCACAAAAACTTTATACATTTTGCGGATCTTTAATATTAGTTGATTATCAATTGGTTATGGGATTGAAAAACACGAAAAATCGAAGTTTTTACTATGTTTTTTACTACAATTATAACGCAAATATAAAAATTTAGAAACAAAAATAAACCTTAGTATAGGGCTTTTATTTACCAGTTGTCATCTGTTTATGTGTATTTCGTCACATCAAATAACTGTACAAAAGAATAATTTATTATCCGGGAAGGTGTTTACAAATATATTTCTGGGAGATTTGAAGAAATTCTAAAATCTGTGCAAGCGAAAGATTTACAAACGAAACCATGGGTCTTTTAACTCCTAAAAGAAGTAGTGGAGTTTTTACTTATATCTGGAATATATCAATGAATGGTTTTAAGTATGGAATGGATGTACAGGAACACAAAGACGGAGATTAAATCATTCTATCGAGTTGCGCAAACAGGATTGTGGATTAGAAAATCTGACCATGTGAGTTATATTTAAAGAGTACGTGCACAAAGATCTATATATCCTGTAAAAATTGAGGGTAATCATATCTTTGAGATAGTAGAATATGCAGGATCTGGACAAACAATCCTTACGTTTGGCAGAATACCATTTAAGAACTTGATGATCCTAATAATTTGGGAATAGTTGATACTTTCAGAATTACGTAAGATTGACAGGTGAGGGTATTCCAGATTAGGATTTTTTATCTCGCATCTTCATAAATGGTGTTTCAACAAATTTATACATTAATGTTGCTGCTAGGTAGCTCAAAATCCAAAATAAAAAAAACTTTAACCACATGTTAATTTTCAATGGAGCTAAAATACTGTAAGAAATTACAGATAGATTAATAAGGTATAACGAGTAAGATATTAAGCTTGTTTTGACGATGAAGTTTCCAAGTAATGATTTTGGTTGTTTTAAAAAGTAAAGCTTTGGTAGTAGTAGCAAAATTGAAAAAGGCATTACCACAAAATAAAACACGCAAATGTAAATACTATAGTTTAAAAGGTAGTCTCCATAAATCTTATTACTTATGAAAATTATCAAGCCAACTATAAAAAAGCTATTCTTATACTTTATGAAATAGTCTTTTTTGAACGTGTAAAACCAAGCCCCCATAACTCCTATTAATAAACTATCAAGACGAGTTATTACTGGAGATCTAAATCTGTTGTCCCAGTCTGTAATATTTAATGGTGGATAGTTTTTAAAAAAGTATAACCTAACAAGTAAAGAGCATATTAGAACTAAAAAAAAATAATAATAAGATTTTTTTAATAGATAATTTAGAAAGAAAATAAATGAAAAAGCAACCAATTGGTAGAATTAAATAAAACCATTCTTCAATTGATAAAGACCATGATTCTGAAAAAAAATAATTATTTCTCAAGGTTATATTCTGAATGAAAATAAATGTTTTAGCAACATGATTAAAATCTATTCCCTTCGATAAAATAAAATTTAATAATAATATTAAAAGAATGGTAAAATAATAAGCAGGTAATGTTCTCCACCAACGTCTTTTCCAAAAATGAAACATTTTTTTAAGATTAAATCCTTCTTCAAAATCTCTTATAAAAATACGACCGATTAGAAACCCAGATAGAACGAAAAATATTAAAACCCCATCGAAAATAAACTTATGAATAAAGATATATTTTTCGGGCAAAACAGAAATAGAATGACTTATAAGAACTGTAAAAATCGCAATAAAACGGAGGAGATCAAGACCAAAATTACGGCTTTCGGGAACTTGGATTTTAAATAAGTTTTTCATCTGTTAATAAAATACAGTGCGAAAATAAAGAAAATTATATGAAAACAATTAATTCTATATTACAATTGATGGGATTTATAAACCCTCCCGATTTTTTAGGAAAATATCATCCTCTTTTTGGGAGCATTTTGCTGGCTCACTTACCTTCTGGATTTTCTCCGGGTTTATTGAGACTCATAGTAGCATTTCGATGTTGCTATGGATATTCTTTGCTGTCGCAACCGTTTTTGATTTGTTGGCAGAACTTTACGCTAATCTTATATTCCTGAACGGAAAATTTAAAATTAATAGGTTCTTCAGAGTGATATTTAAGCCTTTCGTGATGTTTACGGTAATCTTCTTAACAAATACTTTTAAAAGAGGTTTAAAGAGACCTCTACTATCACTCCGGAATGGATGAAAGATATGGCAGTGGGAACTGTACCTACTATTCATTATTTTTTTGTGCTGACAATAGGGATTTTTATTCTTTTAAGTATTGCCGAAAATATGGCAAAGATGAAAATAAAAGCTGCGATAACTCTTACGAAGATTTTAAACATGCAAAATTTAAAAAAAATGAAAAATTCAATGATGAAACAGATACTAATAATATTCCTTAGTTTCTTTATAATACTTGGATGCAGAGCTAAGAAATTGGAAACAATAAATTTTCTGAAAATATACAGGTATTTAAAAGTATTCAAGCGGAAAAAAAAATCAGAAATAGAAGAGAAGCAAACATCATTTCTTTCTGGATAATATTCTGCAGGGATTCAGCTTTTAATATTCTATCTTCAAAAGTTTGTTCAGAATTGATGCCTTTGTAGATTTTTTTTATAATTTTGCTATTGTGGTAAATATATATGTACTATTTTTGATTTAGATTTTTGATGAAAATATGCGTACTTAAAAGTCTTTCATTTTGCTATGGGATTTTTACTACATTAAACTTAGTGGTTTTATAAATAATTAATAATAAGCGTGTTATAAAGGTAGTAAAAAACTTTATACATTTGTAAGAATTTAAATACAAAAATAAAAAATGAATTTAGAAGGACGAAAAATTATTGTCAATAAATCATCTAAAGAGTTAGCAGACTTACTAAAAACGTCTGAGAACTATAAAGAATTTATGCCGGACGGACTTCAAAAGTTTGAAAGCAGAGAAGATGGATTTAAATTCGGGTTACAAGGAATGCCGGAAATTGCTTTAAAAATAGATGAAGTTACAGATCAGAAAGCTGTTTTAAAATCGGCAAGTTCAAGTCTGGATTTTTCATTAACAGCAACTTTAAACCCTGTCAGCGAAAACCAGACGGAGGTACAGATGCTTTTTGAAGGAAAATTTAATCCATTTATAAAGATGATGGTAGAAAAGCCTCTACAGAATTTTATCAATGCCTTAACGGATAAAATAGAAGCTTATAAATAATAAACGAAACCTTCAGATCTGAAGGTTTTTTTATGCCATAATTCCGGAGCTATGGTCTTTATAACTTCCCGTAGCAGACGAAAGCACATTGACTTCGTTGTTGAGCTTTAGGATGCCTATAAAAGCAAAAATAAGAGCTTCCTTATAATCTATGATCTGTTTTTCAGGAATAATAATTTCAGCCTTGGTTTTGGCTTTTATCTTGTCGATAAGATAAGTGTTATAAGTTCCGCCTCCTGTGAAAAGAATATTTTTAAAATGATTTTCATTGATGACTCTGGAAATTTGCTGGGCAATGTGCTCAGTAAATGTGGCTAAAAGGTCAAGTGTTTCAACATTTTCAAACGAGGGGAATATATTTTCATGGCACCATTCAACACCTAAAGATTTGGGATGGGGCTGTCTGTAAAAATGCAGTGAACTAAGCTTGCTGAGTAAGTCTTCGTGTATTTTACCTTTTCTAGCCAAGATTCCCTCATGGTCATAATCCATACCGAAGGGCTGAGCCAGTTTATTCAGGATAATATTGACAGGAACGATGTCAAATGCTATTCTTTTACTCTCTGTTTTAAAAGAGATATTGGAGAATCCTCCCAGATTGAGACAGGCATCATACTGAGAAAAAAGATATTCGTCACCGATAGGAACCAGTGGAGCTCCATTTCCGCCCATGATTATATCCTGCGTTCTGAAATCATAAATAACAGGTATTCCTGTTTCAGATTTAATGGCTCTTCCGTCTCCGATCTGAAGGCTAAATTTTTTTTGAGGCTGATGAAAGACTGTGTGACCATGAGAGGCAATGACATCAATGTTCTTTAAATGATGAGTGGTCATGAAATCATGTACCAGCTTCCCGAGATAAAAGCCATATTCAACATTGAGCTCTAATAATTCTTCCGCAGAAAGGTAAATAGAATTTCTGAGTTTTTCTTCCCAACTTTTAGGATAAGGAATCGTTTCTGCTTTGATAATTTGAAAATCCCAGGCTTCCTGTTTTTCAAACCTTACAAAACAGATATCTAGACCGTCTAAGCTGGTGCCTGACATTAAACCCAGAGCATGTAGAATCATCGAATGAGAATTATCTTTTAGATTCGGTTAATTGTTTAGTTGTGAAATCCCCGGAACTATTAAAGAAAGTATATTCGGAGAAATCATCTTTGGCTGTCATTCCATTAGCTCCTACAAGCGTGGAGCCATCTTCCATGGTTACATATACTGTATCTTTGGTATAGATACGGTTCTTCCGTTGATCCCAATAGATACTTTGCATGGCAAATCTCTGGCCTTCATTGGTCGTTATTCTTACATTACCTTTCGCTTCATAGAATTTTTTATATTCGAAAATTCGGGCATATTTGGCGGTAAGTTTTCCAGGAACTTTAGGTTTTTTCTTATCAAAAAACTGGATGTCTATTCCTTTTTTTGCTACCACGTATGGACTGTCTATCAATTCGTATTTTTCGATGATAGGAGCAATTGCTTTTAAGGTAATAAACCCTGAATCCCTCTGAACAATATGGGCATTATTGATAATTTGTGAAGGAAAATTTTTGCTTTGATTCCCGTTTCTTTTTGTAAGATCCTCTTCACAGGATGTGAGTATAAAAAATATAGCACAACTAAAAAGGCATGCTATATATTTTTTATGTGATATGTTCTTGATCAGCTTCATTCTAGTTATACAGACTCTTTCTGAACCACTTGTCAGCAAAATTAAATCCGACACGAAGGTTAATGAAATTCTGATTGATCAGGTTGTTTTTAAGAGTTCCTCGTTTCCCAAGCTCAAGTCCAAGCTCGAGTCCGCTCATTCTCGTTATACTGCTGTTTTTGAATGGAAGCAATACTCCGGCAGAAATACCGAATTTGTTAATGCTGTTATTGGCAATTTTTAAACCACCTCTTTCATAGAAAGCTCCATAACGGTAAACTACTCTTGAGAAATAGCTTCTGAAGTTATTGTAGTTAGGCAAATACCAACCTCCGGCAGATATTCTATAGGTATCCTGAAAATCGAAAGTCTTTCCGAAATAAGAAATGTTTTCTCCTTTTTTATAATCTAACTGGGTTGATAAGAACCATTGGTTTTCACTTCCGTATCCTACCCCCAATGATGCCTGCATAGGCAATAAGTTTTTTGAACTGGTACTCTTTTGCTCAATGATTGTTTCATAAGCTTTGGTATCCACTCCTGAATAAAAGTAAGTACTGTTTGTGTAGTCAGTGTTCATATTACTGGTATTCCCGAAAGTAGCAGTTGCACCAATAGTCAGCTTTCTGTCACTACGCGTATTCAAATGCTGGTAGCTTGTTCCTAATGTAAAGTTAAAGTTTCTGATGCTGTTTTTGGTTTCATACCCATTGATCAGCTCCGAGCTTGGTGCTGAAGGATCAGAAGACGGTAAGTTTGTAAGTTCATTAAGATCAGAAAGATTTCCAAAATAATAGTTAGCTCTTAAACCTAATGCGAATTCATTACTTACCTTATAGGATACTGCTACCTGAGCTGTATTTAAAGTACCACTGCCTTTAAAGCGGTTCGTAAATAGGGTTCCGTCTTTACTCGTTTGAGTGTTGACAATATCATAACTCTTTGAGCTGTAAGGCTGGTATGATAATCCCATCTTTATTTTAGAAGAGATAGGAAATGCTAACGATATATTGGATAAATACGTAGAATGTTTCGTAGACTTCGTATTGTTATAATTCGTTTTGAAATAGTTGTTTTCGTTGGTTGCTTCAAGCTTTATACTTGTAAGTTCAAAGTTCGTATTGTTTGCCGGGTTTGCAAAATTGAAATTACTGGTGAAATCACTAATAAAAGCTGTAGAAATACCACCCATTGAAGCTGTTTCAATCGTATTATCATATTTTACATCTCCGATTCCGTAAGTTGCATATGGTGAATTACTTAAATTCTGTGCATTAAGGAAATACCCAACAGAAATGAATGATAGTACAAAGATTTTTTTCATTCTTTATTTTTAAAATAATGCGCAAATATCTTAAATATTAATGAACTGTAAAAATTTCAAGAGGTTAAAGTTTGTTAAGGGGGCGCATCTTTGAGCCTAAACTGAACTTTTTAGTTATAAAAATTAATAAAAAAGAAGAAACTTACTTTTTTGCCGATATTTTATGAATCGGATTCACAATATTCACTCATATCAGTTGATGATATGATGTGAGATTCAAGTCGTTTTTATCAACTCTTTTTGATATGAAATAAAGAGCCTGCTGCAATCTTTGCAGCAGGCTCTAATTATTTTATTTTACCTGGAGAACAGATCTGCTATGACTGAAAGCATCAAAGCTGAATTTTCCATGATATTTCCCCATTCCTGATGTTCCGACTCCTCCAAAAGGTAAATAGTGAGAGCCTACGTGAATGATCGTACTGTTGATTTCAGCATCACCGCTGGTAGTTCGGTTCAAAACATCATCAGCAAATGCCTGGCTTTCGGAAAAGACATACAATGCTAATGGTTTGGGACGGTTATTGATTTCTTCCAAAGCATCATCAATATCCGTGTACGTCAGGATAGGTAATATAGGTCCGAAGATTTCCTGCTGCATAACCTGGTCATCCCACGTTACATGATCCATTAAAGTAGCTTCAAAATAACGCTTGGCCATATCGTATTGTCCTCCATAAATTACCTTTTCCGGGGCTGCTTCTAAATAGCTTGCCAGGTGTTTGATTTGTCCGGGATTGACAATTTTTCCGATTTTTCCAAGTGACCCGTTAGGATAAGTAGTCTTCAAATAGGCTATAAATTTGCTGATGAAAGCTTCTTTTACCGATTCATGGATATAAATATAATCCGGAGCTACACAAGTTTGTCCGCAGTTAATCCACTTTTCCGTAAGATATTCTTTCTACTGCTTTATCAAGATCTGCATCTTTATGGACAATGGTTGGAGATTTACCACCTAATTCCAAGGTAAGGGGGATCAATTGCTCAGCTGCAGCTTTCATAACTATTTTTCCTACATTCGGGCTTCCTGTAAAAAATATATAATCAAAAGGGAGGCTGAGTAAGAGAGTGTTTTCTTCTATAGCACCCTGAAATACCTTTACATAAGCTTCATCAAAAGCTTCATAAACAATATTCTCAATTACTTTTGCTACATGAGGCGTGTTTTCAGAAGGTTTAATAATAGCTGTATTTCCTGAGATCAATGCGCCGATCAGAGGACTAAATGTCAACTGAACAGGGTAGTTGAAAGGGCCTATGATATAATTGACACCATAGGGTTCATAGATTATTTTGCTGATAACTTTTGCTCCTGACGGATGTGGTTTTGATTCCACCAGCGTAGGTTTTGCCCATTCGTCAATATTCTCAAGAAGATAATCCAGTTCACTCAGGACAATTTGTATTTCTACATATTCGGCTTCTTTTCGGCTTTTACCCAGATCGATGTCTAAAGCTTCGCAAAGAGCATCCGTATGGGATACAAATACTTCACGGAATTTACGCAACTGCATTTTTCTGAAGTCAATCTCTTTCGTCTGATTCGTTTTGAAAAATGCTTTTTGCTTTTCAAATACCGTTTTGATGTTTTGTTGTGATTCTGGTGTCATTTTTTGGTTGTTATATTAGATCTTAGCCTTAAACCTCTGTAGGGATTTTTATCTAAAATATTGATTTTTAATGAATATCAGTCAATGTATTTCAGGATTGGCCTTAAGATTCCGTATTGCTTACGGTCAGCTTTACTTCCATATTTCCTCTGGTTGCATTAGAATATGGACAAATTTGATGTGCTTTTTCTACCAAAGTATTGGCTTCTTCTATACTTACCCCTGGTACATTAGCATGCAGCTCTGCTGCAAGACCGAAGCCACCATTGTCCAGCTGCCCAATACTTACTTTAGCTGTAACGGAAGTTTCGCCGGTTTTAATTTTACTTTGTTTAATTACCAAATTCAATGCGCTGTCGAAACAAGCAGAATATCCTGCTGCAAAAAGCATTTCAGGATTGGCATAGTCATCATTGGATCCGCCTAATCCTTTGGGCATCCTTACCTCAAGGCTCAACACCCCGTTTTCACTTTCTACATGTCCGTTTCTTCCACCTGTGGCTGTAGCGCCGATACTATACAATGTTTTCATAATGCGTGTATTTGTTTAATAAAATTGTGTTGCAAATGTATTGTTAAAAATTAAATTGCACACAATTTAATTTTAGTATTCTTCAAAATAGGTTATTGATGTAGACTATGATTGATTAAGATAGTGATTTTTTTAAAACTATCTGAGCTGATTAACGAATACTAAGTATAAAGAATTTTTTCTGAAGACAGTACAGTCATAGGTTTTAAAACCTAAGATGTTTTATTCACAATTACTTTTTACTTAGTATTGGTATGCGAGTTTTATCATTTTTATATAAGAAAACAGCAAAATTTAATTAATTTTGCTGTTTTCTTATTATATGAATTGGGAGAACATTGCCGGACAAGAGAACCTGAAAAAACTTCTTAGAGACAGTATTGCTGAAAATAGAGTCAGCCATGCCCAGCTTTTCATCGGAAAAGAAGGATATGGAACCTTGCCCATGGCTTTAGCTTATGCCAAAGAAATTTTGCAGAAGGAAAATGAGCATGCCGCTTCGAAAGTAGAGCATTTAAACCATCTGGACTTACACTTCAGTTTTCCGGTTTATACGGACAATAAAAACTCTTTGAGTAAAAATAAATTTGAAGAATTCAGGGAGATGATTATCTCTTCCCCTTATGCAAGCTATGATGACTGGACGGCTTTCTTAGATTCTGAAAATAAGCAGCTTTTTATTTCTGCCGATGAAGTGGATGATCAAAACCAGAAATTCTCTCTTAAAAGTTTTGAAGGAGGAACTAAAATTCTGATTGTCTGGAGAGCTGATAAAATGAATATTGCAGCATCTAATAAATTCCTGAAATTTTTAGAAGAACCTCCGGCGAAAACGATTATTCTTCTCACTGCAGAAACGACAGATGATATTTTGCCTACCATACTTTCCAGAACACAGATGGTAGAGGTTCCAAGAATTAATGATACCGATGTCCAGGAGTACCTGATGAAGAATTTTTCTGTTTCGGAAGATCAGTGCAGAGAAATTGTTCATGAAGCTCAAGGCGATCTTAATGATGCCATTAAGCTGTTAAATTCCGGAAATAAAAACGAAGAATTTGAAAGGCTTTTTATCCAATGGGTAAGGGATGCATTCCAGGTAAAAAAGAGACCCGAATTCCTTAAAAATATTATTCTTTGGGCAAGAGAGATTGCAGGCTGGAACAGAGAAAAGCAAAAAAACTTTCTCAACTATTGTTCTGAAATATTCAGACTAGCATTACTTCAGAATTACCAATCAGAAAGTTTGGTTTATAAAAAGATTGATGCCAATGGCTTTAACTGGGTAGGGTTTTCTAAATTTATCAGCGGGGCCAATATTGAAAGTATTCTGGAAGAAATCAGCACAGCTGATTTACACTTAACCCGAAATGGGAATCCTAAGATTATCTGGACCGATTTAGGAATTAAACTGTCAAGATTTATTCATAAGACAACATAGTACACAGATAACATATTTTGGTCAGGTTTCAACACCAGGACAAATGATACCATACAAAAAGACTCCGATATTTCGGGGTCTTTTTTATTGTATTATGGACCTGTCTGGAAGCTATTTGTAAATATTTTTCGTTGATTGTAGTTTTTATCCTGAAAAATATTTTTAATGCTTTAAAAATTTGAAATGACTGAATTTTGATTAAATAAAATTAACTAATAAATTAAAGTAGGTTTAATTTTAAAATCGATTAATCAAATTTAATATTTTTATTTAGCTAAAATGTATTAATTTACAGTGAGTTATATTAACCGATATTAAAAAGATATTAAATAATCAATCAATCGTTTGATTTTATGAAAATCTTGTGTAAATTTGCGCCCTGAAAAAATACCAATGATATGATTTCAAAAGAAGAAAATATATTATTCGCCGCTGAAAAGCTTTTTGCTGAAAAAGGTTTTGACGGGACTTCTACCAGAGAAATTTCCAAGGCGGCCAATGTCAATATTTCTATGATTTCCTACTATTTCGGCTCAAAGGAAAAATTATACGAGAAACTGGTGGAGTACAGAATGAACGAAGGCCAGTTTTTTTCAAAAGATATTCTGGAAAGAACAGATATCAACGAATGGCAGAAGATAGAAAAAATCGTAGATCAGTTTTCAGCAAGGGTAAAAGATCATAAATGTTTTTACAGAATTATGCAAAGGGAACAGCTGCATGCAGAAAACCCTCAGATTGTAGAATTTCTCAAACAAACAAAAATGGGATTTATTTCGATGTATTCCCAGGTGCTGGAAAGCGGGCTTAAAAAAGGAATTTTTACTAAAAATCCAGCTATTTATTTATTACATGCTACCATAAGCGGAACCTTGTTTTATGCATCGAACGCTAAAGAAATGTATAAGGAATTCCTGAATAACAATGAAGATGAAGATGCTTTTGATGAGAAATATTACGCGGAACTTAATAAACATATAAAACATATACTAAAAGACCTTTTGGGTTATGAAGAGAATAAATAATTCAGTTATTGCGCTTTCTCTATTAGTGGGAATTGCAAACGCAAATGCTCAGGAGAAAAAACAACTCAGCCTCGATGAAGCTGTACAGTTGGGAATCCAAAACAGCAAGAGCCTCAAGATCGACGCAGCCAAAATAGAAGAGGCTACAGCAGATCTTCTGGAAGCGAAGAATAAACAACTTCCGGAGCTGAAAGTTTCAGGAAGTTATATGTACCTTCCTATAAAGCCTACCATTGATTTGAAAATCCCGGGAGTATCCTCAGCAGGTGGTCCGGAAGTTCATCAGGTTCTTTACGGTTCAGCTAATCTGAGTGTACCGATTTACAGTGGTGGCAGAATAAAGTATGGAATTGAGTCGGCCAAATACCTGGTGGAAGCCTCAAAATTAAATACGGAAAATGATAAGATAGCTATTGCCTACAATATTGCACAGGCTTATAACAACCTGTTTAAAGCCAATCAGTCTATCAAAGTACTTGAAGAGAATCTTACTGCTTCTGAAAAGAGAGATGAAACGTTCCTGAAAATGGAAAACAATGGCTTGATTGCAAGAAATGACAGGTTAAAGGCTAACCTTCAGACTTCGAATATCGAGCTTCAGCTATTGGATGCTAAAAACAACTACAGTATTGCCAATATCAATATGGATTTGTTATTAGGTCTTCCAGAAAAGACAGAAATAGAGGTAGATCAAAACTATATTGAAGAAGGAGATGAAGTAAAGCTTGTTGATTACTATGTGAATGAAGCCAGAGAAAACCGTAAGGATTTAAAGGCATTGGCACAGCAAAGAAAAGCTGCAGAAATGGGATCAAAAGCTGCCAAAGCAGAAAATCTTCCGTCAATAGCATTTACAGGAGGATATATAGCAGCAGATATTCCTAAATTCCTTACGATATACAATGCAGTCAATGTAGGAGTAGGGGTTTCTTATAACCTATCCAATCTGTGGAAAGAGAACTCATCTTTGAAGCAGTCTAAAGCAAGAGAACAACAGCTTGCTGCAACGAACGAACTATTAAACGATAATATTAAGCTTGATGTTAACAGAGAGTACCAAAATACCAATTACTCTAAGCAGAGAATTGCTGTTTTTGAGAAATCAGCTGAACAAGCTAACGAAAACTATAGAATAACTAAAAACAAGTTTGATAATGGTTTAGCGACTATGACAGAACTTCTGGATGCAGACGCGGCTCAGATTTCAGCCAATGTTGGAGTAATTAATGCAAAAGCAGATGCTGCATTGGCTTACAGAAAACTATTACAAACTACAGGAACTTTAACAATTAAATAAAAGAATAATACCACAATGGAAAATAATAAAACACAACAAGTAGAAAACTCAGAACCAAAAAAGAAAAAAAGTTTAGTTTTTCCTATCATTTTAGCAGTTGTATTAATCGGAGGTGGAATTTACGGATACAGAACCTATTCTTACGGACAGGTGCACGAAGAAACTGACGATGCTCAAATAGCTTCCAATATGAGCCCTGTGATTTCCAAAGTTTCAGGATATGTAACGGAAGTAAAAGTAAAAGATAACCAGTTTGTAAAAAAAGGGGATACCCTGGTTATTCTGGATAACAGAGATCAAAAAATGGCTTTAGATCAGGCAGAAGCGGCATTGTCTACAGCAAAAAGCAATATTTCAACAGCACAGGCTACAACTTCTGCAACATCGAAAAATATAGGCAGTTCAGAAGCAGCGGTAGCTACAGCAAACGCTCAGATAGAAGCAGCAAAAGTAAACGTTTGGAAAACTTCTCAGGATTTAAAAAGATATGCCAATCTTGTAAAGGATCATTCCATTACAGAACAGCAATATGAGCAGGCTTTAGCAGCAAAACAATCGGCAGATAAACAACTGCAGGTTTTGGTAGATCAGAGAAATCAGGTTGCTCAGCAGACAGGAATTGCTTCTTCTCAGACTGAAGCAAGCTCTCAACAAATCAACGTTGCTAGTTCAGTGGCTAAGCAAAGACAAGTAGATGTAGAGAACGCAAGATTAAATCTTTCTTATACCATTATTCTTGCCCCTGAAGATGGTTTTGTTGGAAAAGTTCCTATTCAGGCCGGACAATATTTACAAGCCGGAGCACAATTATTCAGTCTTGTTAAAAATGATCAAAAATGGGTAATCGCAAACTTTAAGGAAACTCAGGTTGATAAAATGGTAGAAGGGCAAAAAGTGAAAATTGAAATTGATGCTTTCCCTGACCAGGATTTTGAAGGAGTGGTAAGCTCATTCTCTCCTGCAACTGGAGCTACATTTTCTATTCTGCCTCCAGATAACGCTAGTGGTAACTTCGTAAAAGTAGTACAAAGACTTCCTGTAAAAATTGATTTTGTGAACCTGGATAAAAATATTGCTAAAAGACTAAGAACGGGAATGAATGTGAAAGCTGAAGTTTCGTTAAAATAGAATTTGTATTAACGTATTGATGAATGATTTAAAGATTGAAGAATTTAAGTATTAAAAGATTTAAATAGTTCAAGGGTTTTTACAATCAATAGAAGTGGGCTTCAGCCCACTCAATAAAAGGAAAGATCTAATGGCTTTAGCCAAAATCATTAATACATTTTACAAAATTTCACATTGTACCTATAAAAATTATGCAAGATTCATTAGTAGAATATGGAGCCCGAAGAGTGATCATTACGGTCACAGCTATTCTTTGTGCTCTGCTTGAGATTGTGGATTCCACGATTGTGAACGTTGCCCTTAACGAAATGAAAGGTAACCTGGGATCTACCCTTTCTGAAGTAGGTTGGGTAATTACGGCCTATGCTATAGGTAACGTAATTATTGTACCGATGACGAGTTGGCTTTCGCAGCAATTCGGGCGTAGAAATTATTTTGCGGCCTCTATTGTTATCTTTACCATATTTTCATTTTTATGTGGAAATGCAACCAATATCTGGGAGCTGGTATTTTTCAGACTATGCCAGGGGATTGGCGGTGGAGCATTGCTGGTAACATCACAAACCATCATTACGGAATCATATCCGATTGAGAAAAGAAGTATGGCTCAAGCAATTTATGGTTTGGGCGTTATTATCGGTCCGACTTTAGGCCCACCATTGGGAGGATATATCGTAGATAATTTTAGCTGGCCATATATTTTCTATATCAATATTCCGATTGGTATTGCGGCTACCTTGATGACTTTACAGTTTGTAAAAAGTCCGAAATATGCCGAGAAACGAAAAGTTTCCGATGTTGACTGGATTGGAATTGCTCTGTTAGCCGTTACAGTAGGCTCATTACAATTTATTCTGGAAAGAGGTCATGAAGAAGATTGGTTTGCCAGTGGAATGATCGTAGCCTTTACCGTATCAGCCATATTAGGATTTATATTATTTCTTTGGCGTGAACTTACCTTTAAGTACCCAATCGTAGAATTGCGGGTATTAAAGAATAGTAACTTAAGAATCGGAACCGCTATGTCTTTTGTATTAGGATTTGGTTTATATGGTTCTACTTTTATTGTTCCGTTGTATACGCAAAGTATCCTGGGGTGGACGGCTTTACAGTCGGGTGCTTTAATGATCCCTGCGGCTTTAACGACTGCTTTCATGATGCCCATAATTGGGAGATTGCTTTCAAAAGGAGCGAAACAACAAATCCTGGTGTCTTTAGGGCTATTTATTTTCTTTGTTTATAGTTTCTGGGGATATAAGATCCTTACACCGGATACCAGTAAAGAAGCATTTTTCTGGATGTTAATAGTACGGGGAGCTGGATTAGGACTTCTATTTATACCTATTACTTCCTTATCTTTAAGTACGTTGAAAGGTCAGGAAATTGGACAAGGAGCTGCATTTACAGGGATGATGAGACAATTAGGAGGATCTTTCGGGATTGCGGCTATTACAACCTTCATTGCTAATGCAAGTCAGAAATACAGGGTCAACTTAATTACCCATCTTGATAGCAACAGCTTTGAAGTCCAACAGAGGATAGCAAGCCTGAAAGCAAGTTTTATCTCAAAAGGAATGACTCCCGATAACGCGCTGAATGCTGCTTATAAAATGCTGGATCTATCGGTTACCAAACAAGCTACGGTACTATCCTATATGGATGTTTTCCTCTATTTAGGAATTGCTTTCTTGGTTTGTATACCGTTTATTTTATTTGTAAAAGAAAGAAAAAGTAAAGAAAAAATAGATTTGAGTGATGCCATGCACTAAATTTAATAAAAGCCTCCGAAATATCTCGGAGGCTTTTTTATTATTGGATGTTGCTTAAAATGTAGCCGTCCATTCTATACCGCTGACATCGATCAGTTTTATACTATGTATTTTGTTTCTAAGATCGGAAATATCTCCAATATTGAGTTTTATATCAGCTTTGGCACCGAGAGGAATAATTAAGCTGTGTTTGCCTGGTTTCACTTTTGCGACATAATAGTTTTTAATATGGTCAGATTGGAATTTTGATAAATCGTCAGCATGTAATGCTTTTAAAATTTTTCCATTTTGATCTAAAATATGGATTCCGATAAGAAATGAACCATAGACATCTGCTCCTTCTGTCCTATATGCATTAAAGCTAATATCAGATTCATGAAGTTTAAGATCAGAAATTTCAATTTTAGGTTTTACGGATTTATTATGCAAAGTTCCCCATACGCCACCATGGAAATACTGATTGGTAAATAAGGTGATACCAAAAATAAAAACGGAGAGGATGAGTACAAAAATCTTAGGATTTTGAATAGGAAAACTACCTGAGCCTGTCCATCCGAACCATTTTTTACGGGTAAAAGGCCAATTTTTTTTCATAAAGTAATAATCGAAAGAATAAGGACCGCTTCCGGTGAGAAATAAGGTAAATCCACCTGCAATTCCTAAAACGCCAATCTGCCATTCATCAAGACAGGTAGTTCCAAGCCAGCCGGAACCTAATAGAATTCCAAATGCCAACCCGAAAATCCCAATGCTCATTAGTCTGGTAAATACACCTAATATGATCAATAAGCCTATAATACCTTCAATAATCGTAAAGGTGACCATTGAAGTATGGAGCGCATCAGGATGAGTGACCAGATATTCGATAATCGGTTTGATTCCTAATGCGTTAGGAAGAAAGTGATTGAATTTTTCTCCGATATATCCCTGTTCGTCCGGAATTAATTTATTTTCGAGAACCAGCCTTCTCCAGAAAGCTGAAAAGTAGGTCCATCCAATCACGAGACGGATAGATAAAGTATATAAGCCAGCCTTATTCATGGGCTGATTCATGTTGTTATTTTCCATTAAATTATATTTTACTGAATGATTGATAAATAAAGTGCGCAGATGAGAATCTAGGCCATGCTTATTTTCAACCGTTTAAATAAAATATATTTTGGAGGACTGTTACCACTTGTGTAGCCGGAATAGTTGTTGAGGGATTTTTGCCCTTCTGTTGAAAAGCAGAATGCAGGAATACGAAAGGAAAATGGATGATGATCTGATTTTAAATCTCCTTTAGAAACTATTGTTTTTGTAGACTTAAATTCAGTAGATCCACTACAACCGGAAGCCTGATAAGTGATTTTTACTTTATTGAAAGTATTGATGTACTCGATATCAAAAATATCCAGAAGGTTCCTTTTAATCGAACATGGAGATAACGAAAATATCAGAACAAGCACGGTAATGATTGTTTTATATATTTTCATATGTATTTTAAAATCTGACATCCTCTGCAAAACTAGGCTTTTATACTCTAGGAAAAAAATGAATGTATTTTGTCGGTAGTTAATTTAAAATAAAATGTATACTTCTGATTTGATTAATCATATTCGTCAAAATAGCTACAATCATACTCAATATGGCTACATTTAATTTTCTGTTTCTAAAGACCTTTGCCTTATCAATATTACAACAATGCAAAAAACAATTTTTATTACAGGAGCGTCTTCAGGTTTGGGAAAAGCAACTGCCAGACTATTTCAAAGTCATGGCTGGAATGTAATAGCAACGATGAGGCATCCGGAAAAAGAGAGGGAGTTAACCGCATTAGAAAATATATCGATTATCAAGCTGGATGTTACGAATAAAGAAGAGTTGGAAGAGACCATAACGAAGATTCTTTCTGAAAATGAGGTGCATGTAGTGATTAATAATGCAGGATATGGGCTGGTAGGTCCTCTTGAGGCTTTTACAGACGACCAGATTAAAAAACAGATTGAGACGAATCTGCTGGGGGTGATCAGGATTACTAAAGCTTTTACCCCTTATTTCAGAGAAAGACGGGCAGGGGTTCTGATCAATATTACTTCCAGTTTTGGTTTGATGGGTTTTCCTACCTGTTCGATATATAGTGCTACCAAGTTTGCTGTAGATGGATTTTCAGAGTCTATGGGGTATGAAATGGCGCAATTCGGAGTTCAGGTAAAGGTAGTGGCTCCGGGTGGAATCCAGACCGATTTTGCCGGCCGATCGCTTGATGGTGCTCAGCATGAAGCGTACCAACAAATGGTTTCAAAAGTTCAGGAAGGATATAGCCCTGAACAGGTCGCTCATTATTCAACTTCTGGAGTTATTGCTGGTATTATTTATGAAGCAGCTACTGATGGAAAAGATCAGCTGAGGTATGTTGCCGGTGAAGATGCTATAGCTTTGTATCATGACCGGAATGCGATCGGAGTTGAAAACCATGTTCGAAAAATAAAATCAGGTTTTGTATTTGGAGGTAACGGGTATTAGGTCGATATTACCCATTGCTTATTACTCATTACTCATCATTCATAACTTATAACTCATCGCTTATAAAAGTTTCCTACTGACTCCCTGTTGTCACAATCCTATCTTATCTTTGTATTATGAAAACGACTCAATTACCTGTTCATTTTCGGTCCTTATCAGCTTTGCATCAGGCGATGGGACGGCCTGCGCCATTGCATCCTCTTATCAGTATTATCAATTACGGTGAAGCCCGATTTGATCCAAAAGATTTTGAGCATGGGATGAAAACTGATTTTTATAAGATTTCTTTTAAAACCGATTTCCATGGTAAGATCAGATACGGGCAGGGATACTATGACTTTGAGGAAGGAGGGATGTCATTTGTTTCACCCGGTCAGGTTCTTATATTGAACCATGAAGAATCAGGGTATAGTGGTATGTCATTGTATATTCATCCGGATTTTATGAGGTCTTATTCCTTATCACAAAAAATAAAAAAATATGGATTCTTTTCTTATTCAGCAGCTGAAGCCCTCTATCTTTCAGAAAAAGAGAAGACAACCATGCTGGAAATCTTTACTTATATTCAGAGTGAGCTGGAAGAAAGGATTGATCAGTTTAGCCAGGATGTGATTATTTCACAGATAGAATTACTGCTTACTTACAGCAACCGGTTTTATAACCGTCAGTTTATTACCAGAAAACCTGCGACTCATGACTTAATTTCTACGATGGAGGAGGTGTTAGATCATCATTTTGACGCAGAAAATGGAGTGAACGGGCTGCCTACAGTAGAATTTTTGGCTTCTCAGTTAAATCTTACCCCAAGATATCTAAGTGATATGCTGCGCCATTATACCGGACAGAGTGCCCAGCAGCATATTCATGATAAACTGATTGAAAAGGCTAAAGAATATTTGTCAGAACCTCAATTCTCAGTTTCTGAAATAGCTTATCAGCTGGGTTTCGAACATCCTCAGTCATTCAGTAAGTTATTTAAAAATAAAACAAAACAGACGCCTAATGAATATAAACAATCACTTCAAAAAATTAAATAATGGACCAGAATAATTTTGATACAATCATAGAGCGCTCTTTGGAGATCAGAGCAAAATACCATGAGTTGGAAAAGCAACATCATGGTAGTGAATGGACCCTGGAGGAAGATACACTTGCGTATCTCACTGATGCCGGATTGGTAGGCAGGGATATCATGTCACATCAGAAAAGATGGCTAAAAACGGGTTCTGGTGATGAACTTAAACATAAACTGGGTGAAAATATCTGGTGGTTGATTATATTAGCAGATCGTACCGGCATAGATATTAAAGATGCTTTAGATCAATTTTTAACCAAAACAGAAAAAATATTCAAATGAGTTATTGTTCAGCCATAGAAAGAATGCAGCCTGAAAGCAGGAAATCTCTTCACAAAAACTATCATGATAACCATTACGGATTTCCTATTCATGATGATAATGAATTATTCGGAAGACTGATTATGGAGATTAACCAGGCGGGGTTAAGTTGGGAAACGATATTAAAGAAAGAAGAAGGTTTTAGAAAAGCTTATGATCAGTTTGATATTCAGAAAGTGGCAGATTATACAGAAGATGACCGTGAAAGATTGTTAAATGATCCAGGAATTATCCGGAATAAGCTAAAGGTTAATGCAGCGATTGAAAATGCTAAAACCATTATTCAACTGCAAAAAGAATTCGGTTCTTTTGAAAAGTGGCTGGAGCATCATCATCCTAAAACCTTAGAAGAATGGATGAAATTGTTTAAGAAAACGTTCAAATTTACCGGTGGGGAAATTGTGAATGAATTTCTTATGAGTATCGGTTATCTGAAGGGGGCTCACTCTGAGGAATGTGCTGTGTACGGAACTGTTTTAAAGCATAAGCCGAAGTGGAAAGCAGAATAATAGGATATTCATAAAATCAAAAAGCATCTCTGCATCAAAACAAAATTTGAGCGAAAAGAGATGCTTTTTGATTTCAGAGTTCAGAAAGTGGTACAATTTGATACCCTGCTTATTGAACTTTATATTGTTAAAAAACTTTTGACTATTTTATTTTTTGCATGCCAATACCGGTTCGGGTTCACCGACATATTTCTTGTGCTCTATACCCCAATCTTCTAAAGCCATAATAATAGGTTCCAAACGATATCCGATTGGAGTTAATTCATATTCCACTTTAGGAGGAACCTCGGCATACACTTTTCTTGTAATGATTTTGTTCTCCTCTAATTTTCTGAGCTGTAAGGTAAGCATTCGCTCTGTGACGTTTGGAAGAGATCTTTTTAATTCCCCGAATCTCATTTTTCCACTAATAAGCCAGCCGCATATGGCTAACGCCCACTGTCCTCCTATAATATTGGTAGCATATACTTCTGTACATATTTCTCCTAATGCTTTTTTATTAGCGAAATTGGTTGATGTTTCTTTTATTTTAGTCATAATATTATAGTTTTTATAGTATGATAATGCTGCAATTAATTATTTCTGAATACAAATTGGTATTATTCTATATCACCAACTGTATCTTTATGTTTTTTTCCCCAGTTTTCTAATTCTTTGATAATGGGGGCTAATTCATAGCCGATTGGTGTCAATTCATATTCAACACGGGGAGGAACTTCTGCAAATACCTTACGGGTAACAACCTGAAGTGCTTCAAGCTTTCTTAATTGCAGGGTAAGCATTCGCTCGGTAATCGTTGGAAGATCTTTTTTGATTTCTCCAAATCTCATTTTTCCTCTAACTAAAGAACAGCATATAGCTAACGACCATTGTCCGCCGATGATATTGGAAGCATATACTTCCGGGCACATCACGAATAGTGTTTCTTTATTGGCGAAATTGGTGGATGTTTTCTTTATTTTATACATTACTTACAAATTTTATAGTATCAGACAATTTATTGCTAATGTACAAAAAGTTAGTTACATGTATTATTTTTGTAATCACAAATTTAAATAAATTAAAATGAAAACATTAGTTATTGTAACACACCCCAACATGAAAGACTCTGTAATTAATAAAAGATGGGTGGAAGAGTTGGAAAAGTATCCTGAAAAGTATAGTATTCATGAGTTGTATAAAGCTTATCCTGATGGAAATATTGATGTTAAGAAAGAACAGGCATTAATAGAATCTTATGATAAAATCATTTTTCAGTTTCCCTTTTACTGGTTCAGCAGTCCACCGCTTTTAAAGAAATGGTTCGATGAGGTGTTTGCGTTTGGTTGGGCATTTGGAACTGACAGTGGTTATAAAGTAGGAGGAAAGAAAATAGGTCTATTAATATCAACAGGAATCAGCGAAGAAGGGTATTCGGCAGCGGGTAAGCAGAAGTATACTATGAAAGAAATGACAAGACCTTTTGAGTTGACTTTTAATTATGTAAAGGCAGATTATAAAGGATTATTTGTATATTATGGAATGGAAGTAAATCCTTCTCCTGAATGGGTTGAAAGCAGTGTCTCCGGATATATGAACTTTATTGAGAAAATATGATAAAGAGAATTGTAGAATACTGGAATTTATCATAATCTAAAATTTACATTTTTTATGTAATGATAGAAGGGATCTGAAAATAAATGACAAAGTATTATTTTCGGGTCTCTTTTTATATCAGGTTTAAGCTTTTATATTGCCTGATATAACGGATTAAGTTGGATTCTATGTATCAATATTACTTATTCATTGCGGGTTGTTTTCTTATGCTTTTCTCCCACTTTTCCAATTCTTTTTAGGTGGGTTCCAATTCATAGTCTATTGGAGCCGGCTCATACTCAACCCGGGGAGGGACTTGTGCAAATACCGTACGGGTAACAATTTTCATTTCTACCAATTTTTTCAATTGAAGATTAAGCATTCTATCTGCAATCGTTGGAAAGTACTTTTTTATGTCTCCAAACCTCTTTTTTTCTGTAATTAAAGAAGTGCATATTGCTAACAACCATTGTCCGCCAATAACATTAACAGTATATATTTCTGTATATTCCAAAAGGTTTTGTTTTGTTGGCAGAATTGGTTGATGTTTTCTTTATTTTTAGTCATTACTTATATTTTTTATAGTACATACATTGGGTTGCAAATTCATAAAAAAAAGGTCTAATGACCTGTTTTTGTGAATATAAATATATTGAGTTATCTAAATAAATTCTGTATATTATTACCAGAACCTGAGCTATATGGAAATATTTAAAGGCCAAAATCTTATCAACTTTGGAAAAGTCTTCCCAGATGACGATTCATGTCTGGGTTATTTGTTTGACTTGAAATGGAAAGACGGCTTTGTTTGTACGAAGTGCGGTAATACCTCAGGCTGTGAAAAATCAGGCCATAAATATCATTGTTATAGCTGCAATCATGTAGAAAGTGCCACAGCAGGGACGTTATTTCATAGGGTTCGATTCGGTTTACACAAAGCCTTTCATATTGTTTTTGAAATGGTAAACAGTAGTAAAGGGATCTCGAGCATTCAGGTAGGCCTTCGCTACGGCATCCGCCAACCCACGGCATGGACATTTATGCATAAGGTAAGAAAAGCCATGGAAAGCAGTAAGAAATATCCGATGTCTGATTTGGTTCATGTAGACGAATTTGTGGTAGGTGGAATGGAAGAGGGTAAAAAAGGCAGAAGCTATAACACACAAAAAACCAAAGCTGTTGTGGCGGTTGAACTTAGCGAAAAGCATCAGGTGAAACGTGTTTACATCAAAGCCATTGATGATTATTCTGCTAAATCTTTAACGCCTATTTTTGAGCAGCACATCAGTGAATCAGCCAAAGTGGTGACCGATAAGTGGAAAGGATATCTTCCCTTGAGTAAAAAGTATAATATTGAGCAAATCTCTTCGGATCAAGGAAAGAATTTTAAACAATTACACGTGATTATCCACCAGATAAAGTCTTGGATTCGAACCATACCCACTCATGTAAGTAAAAAACATGTAGAAAGTTATTGTAATGAATTTTCATACCGTATTAACCGTTCACAAAATAGAAATACCATCTTTCATAACATTATCCAAAGAATGCTTAATGCAAAACCTTTGAATTACGATAAATTAATACGGAAATTAAACGTATAACGAAGTGAATAATTCTATATTGTTTGAATTTTTGCATTAAAAACTTTACAATAAAAATTAGCTGCTTCTTTAGCCTCTTGTTATCCTACTGTAGGGGTATCCTCTTCTTTCAATATTTTTTTCTCTTTCATGTAGATCATCATTCTTTCATACTTATATTTTTCCCAGTCAAATCGGTTGAGGAAATCCAATGCAGCCAGAAACCCGGCATTAAAAAGCTGTTCTTTTTCTTCTCTTTTCATAAAGAAATTCAGCCAGCTGCTCGAGCTGCAATCCACATTTTGTATACTGTATAAAGTATAAAAAGTATGTTTGGTAAGAAAAGATTTGTCATTGAACCCTTTTAAAGTATTAATGATATTTCCGGCATATGAAAAAGGTGTTTTCATAATCTGCTCGCTTGTTTTTCCTTTTTCGGAATCCGTTTCAGATTTACTGGTCAGTCGTACGCCAAACAAAGGCATTCTCGGATAAAAGAACTCGCTCATATGGAAAAGATCGATAGGAAAGTTGGAAATGCTCCCGCCGTCGATAAAAATACCGACAGGGTAGATATCCTGAGGTTGAGTATTCATCCAGAATCTCCAGGCATATTTCACGGAGTCATCATCTTTATTAATTCTTTTTTGCAGAGGTTCGAAGAAAAAAGGGACTGACATTGAAGCGCGCACAAATTCAGCGGGACTGATATGTTTCAATTCTTCCTCTGACCAGTATAAATTGGCCATCGTGGGAAGTTCTACTTTAATTTTAGCATTAATATCAGTGGTCACTACTACATATTCAGATTTTAACAGGTAAAATGGATTGTTTTTATAGTGATCATTATTTACCGTACTATCATAAAATATTTTATATTGGGTTTCATCAATATGTTCCTGATTCTTAGTTTTAATGGCTTCCATACTTTTAAGGGAAATCGTATAATATTCCTGCCCATTGCCATAACGGTAATTAAGATCGAGGTCTTTTTCCTTTGGCGCAAATTTTCGGTTGAGCTCTGCTACTGTTTTTACCTCAAAGCTATCCAGTACTTCTTTCATTGTATTTAAAAAAGTATTTCCGGGATTCAATCCACTGTTTTGTTTCCTGAAATCATTGTAAAACTTTTTTAAGCAAAAAAGGATAATAATCAATGGGATGACCGGTACTAGAAAAAGCAACTTTGCCCGTAATATGGTTTCCGAAGGAATGGCAAAAGGAGTAATAATTAGAAGAATTAAAGTAATAGCAGCAATAATGATGTTGGTCTTCAGAAAGTTTTTATTGTTCAGCATAGCATGAACGGTTGTACGTACATACGGCTTTCCGTCCATGAAGTCTGCAAAATTCCAGTTGAATAAAATTTCTTTGATCTTTTCACTTTTTGCATCCTTTTTTGTTTTATAGGCAGCGATAAGCATGGTATTAATTGCACCTGCACTGGTTCCTGCCACTTTCAGAAAACGGATTCCGAAGATTTCAAGACCATAAAGGTAGCCTACTAACGCACTTCCCCAAACACCACCACCTTCCTGAACAAATTCTACATATTGATTGCCCTCATCATCCAAAAGGTCTGAAAACTCTTTGGATGAAATATTTTCATGGAGAGCCATCAGTTTATCTTTGGATTCTTTTGAAAGAACACCGTCATCTAGTATTTTGTTGAGAAGATCAGGTTTCATAGCGGTTTCATAGTTTATGATTAGATACAAATGCAGAAATCTCTTTTAAAGATATTTTCGTTTTTAGGATGTAATGATTTTTATCTAAGATAAAAATACCAAAAGATCTGCAAAGTCACCCTAGTTTACTTGAGTTTAAAAAACACTTTGAATATGATTAATCGCAAAGACGCAAAGGATTTTAAAAGTAATGTATTTCTAAGGCGCAAAAGACGTTTCACTCAGTAAAGATAATAATGGCAGTTACCGTCGTCGTTTGTCATTGACTTCGTCTAATCTTCGATTTCAGAATGAAGCGTAGTGGAATGAGGAATCTAAACATTAAGGAATAATAAGTTATTAAGATCATTAAAAGATTTCTCACTGTGTTCGAAATGACAAAGCTAAAACAGAATGTGTGTCATTGACTTCGTCTAATCTTCGATTTCAGAACGGAGCGAAAGCGGAGTGAAGGAATCTAAACACAGCAGGAAAATAAAAATCTGCTTAATCTGCTCAATCTGCGAGAGCTAAATAAACATAAAAATATCTGTGTAAATCTGCGAAATCTGTGGGCTAAAAAAATTAACCACAAAAGTCACAAAAGTTATTTAAAACACTTTAGTTATTTAAGTTTAATTCATAGTGTATAAGAAGTACACATAAGCTTCTTAAAATCAAAGATTTTTATAAGATGGACCAAATGTGCACAATCTGCGAGAGAAAAATAAGCATACACATCTGTGTTAATCTATGGTAAAAAGATTAACCACAAAAGTCACAAAAGTTATTTAAAACACTTAAGCTATTTAAGTTGAATTCATAGTGTATAACAAGTACACATAAGCTCTGTAAAAATCTTTGATTTTTACAGCATCTGCGAAATCGGCTCAATCAGCGAGAATTAAAATAATAGTAGCATCTGTGCTAGAAGTGTTGTTTATTCATAGAATTACCATTGTTTTCTCCGTGCATAAATAAATGTAACAATAACAATCAATCCCATGAGTCCCAAAGTAGAATAGTATCCATATTTTTGATGGAGTTCGGGCATTTCGTCAAAGTTCATTCCGTAAACCCCGGCAATAAAGGTTATCGGTAAAAAATAGACAGAGTAAATAGCCAGTACTTTCATAACCTGGTTGGCTTTCTGATCTGAAAGAGCCAGAAACATGGAAATTAAGTTGGTAATCTGAATATTTAAATGGTCAAAATCGGCTACCACATCTTTGTGTTTATCTTTCAGGTCCACAAATTCAGAGTCCTGTAAATTGAGAAGTTTGAATTTATCAATAGCATCGGTAGAAATAACAAGAACTCTTGAGTTAAGTCCTGATTTTCTTTTCAGTTTATAAAGCCTGCGAATCTGATTGGTGTGGTTGGTATTTTTTAGAAAAATTTCATTTTCAATATTGTCCATGGTTTCCAGCAGGCTGATTGATTCATCATCAAAACTTTTCATAATCAGCAGAGCAATCATTAATGCTATTTTCTGAGATGAGGTCGTAGTCTGATTGACGGCCAATTGCTTTTTAGTTTCGGAAATACTTCTTGTTTTCATCCTATGGACGGTAATAATGGTATTTTCCAAAATAAAGATTCCTATCTTGGTGCTGATATCACTTATCGTATTGAGGTTTTTTCTTTCCAGCTCAGTACTTTCACGCAATAGGAAAAATTTGACATCTCCGTCTTCTTCATATTTTGGTAAGTGATTCGGATCTAGGGTATCTTCCAAAAGAAGGTTGTTAATTTCATATCTTTCATGAAGGAATTGTAGGTCTTCCGGTGTAGGAGCTTCTACATCTACCCATTCGCAATGGGAATCTCTGTAAATCGTGTCAATTGGCATAAGTAAAAATAGTGATATTTTGAAATACTATGTGTTAAATAAGTTTATCTTTGCCAAAATTATAAAACTATATGATTAAAAGTACAATAAAAGGAATCGGATTTTATGTTCCGGATAATGTTGTAACCAATGATGATTTAGCTAAATTAATGACCACCAGTGATGAATGGATCACTGAAAGAACAGGAATTAAGGAAAGGAGACACAGAAAAAACAGGAACGATGCTCAGGAAACGACAGCTTACCTGGGATTTAAAGCTTCTGAAAAAGCACTTGAAAAGGCTGGTTTAACAGCAAAAGATATAGATTATATTGTTTTTGCAACTCTTTCTCCTGATTATTACTTTCCTGGATCCGGGGTATTGCTTCAGGATATGTTGGGATGTGATACTATTGGTGCTTTGGATGTAAGAAATCAATGTTCAGGATTTGTATATGCTATGAGTGTAGCCAATGCTTTTATTAAAACAGGAGCATATAAAAATATATTGGTTGTAGGGGCAGAAGTTCACTCCTTTGGATTAGATTTTTCTGATGAAGGAAGAGGAGTGTCTGTTATTTTCGGAGACGGGGCAGGAGCTCTTGTACTTTCAGCTACCGAAGATGAGAATGCCGGAGATATTCTTGCTTTTAATATGCATTCCGAAGGTAAATATGCAGATGAGCTATGTACGCAGTTTCCAGGCTCCAAATATGGATGGAGCGACAGGATGAGAAAAGAACCTGAAAATGTTACCAATAAGGAAGTATATCCGATCATGAACGGCAACTTTGTCTTTAAACATGCGGTAACACGATTCCCTGAAACGATGCAAGAAGCTTTAGATAAGGCAGGAAAGACAATAGAAGATCTGGATATGTTTATCCCGCACCAGGCCAATTTAAGAATTGCTCAGTTTGTACAGCAAAAATTCGGATTGCCAGATGAGAAGGTTCACAACAATATCCAGAAATATGGAAATACAACAGCTGCATCTATTCCTATTGCTCTTAACGAAGCTATTGAACAAGGGAAAGTAAAAAGAGGAGATCTGGTTCTTCTTTCAGCATTTGGAAGTGGGTTTACATGGGGTAGTGTATTGTTTGAATATTGATTTAATTAAGTTATCAATTTATATACTAAGCAGCCGGAAGTTTTCTTCCGGCTTTTTTTACGGATGTTTTTTTAAAGCTGATGTTATTGAAATCTTATAATGGACATAATTTTTTAATTCATAGCAGAGTAATTATAACCGTGAGTTTACATATTTTGGTATTTTAATTTATTGAAAAATTAAAATATACTGTTATAATTTATGGTATATATAAGATATTGTTTTAAGTGTTATTTTAAATAATGTTAAGTGTAGGTATTTTGTCTATATTTGTAAATTAACCCTTTGAATTTTAAAGGGCAATCACAAAAAAAATAAATGAAAAATGAAAAAAAAAGTACTTTTAGGGATGTTGATTTTTCCTTTGCTCGCTTATGGCCAAGTAGGGATTAATACAACAACTCCACAAAAATCATTACATGTTAATGGTTCATTGCAAATTGTAAATGAATTAAACGTAGGTGGAGACGCTACGACTATAGGATCTGCCGGAACAGCAGGTCAGGTATTGAAATCTGGGGGGCCTGGTATGTCTCCATCCTGGCAGAGTCTTGCTGGCGTTCCTAATTCTACAGGAAGTGTAATTGTAGTAAATGGTGAATTTTTAGTAGCCCAGGAGATTGTGGTACAATTATCGGCTGATTACACCAAGCCGGCAGGGGGTGGATCAACAGATCCAATTGGTAATCTCACGAATATAATTGTTGACAATGAAAGCCGCTATTCTGGCAATGCCAATACTAATTCATTTACCGTATCTGCAAATGGGGTATATCAGGTAACTATGAATGCTCAGCTATCCACTAATAATGGTGAATCTCCGGTTATTGGAATTTGGGATGATACTGCGGATGGATGGGTTGCCCGAGTTAATGACCGTTTTACTGCTCCGAATGGCAGTTTACAGACTTATACCTTAATTACCTCTATTCCTATGGTTACTTCAAATACCTATTCATTTAGAGTGGCAAATAATGCAGCTGTCACAGTGAAAGCTTTAAGTGGTGGCGGAACTGGCTCAGGACCGGTTACTCAGGTATTTGTGCAACGTTTGAAATAAATTTAAATCTAAAATTGAAATTCTTATCAAATCAATATGATGAAGTTTTCTTACTCAAAAAAAAACCGCAGACTCGTTCTGCGGTTTTTTGTTTTTAAAGATTTTAAATAAATTACAGGCTTTTCAATAATTTCTCAGTATCGGAGGAATCCTCACCTGATTTTTTAGCCAGTTCTACAGATTTTTCTGCCCACAGCTTAGCGTTCTTTTTATCGCCGATTTTATTGTAGAGATTAGCCAGGGTGTCTGTATTTGCATAATTTTCATTTTTCTTTACTGATTCCTGAGCCCAAAGAACAGCTTTTTCAAGTGATGGTTTAGTATTCACTTTTTCAAAGAAATTCCACGCTATAGCATTAAGTTCCTCAGAAGATGCAGCCGAGTAATCTTTATATAATTCTAAGCTTAGTTTTTCATAAGTTGCAACATCATCATTCTTCAGAGCTCTGTTTGCTTTTGCTCTTTTCAGAATTTTTTCAGCTTCATCTTTGGTTAAAAATTTTTGAGTTTCAGCTAAGAAGTAGCTGTCATTCCATGTTTTAGTATCTGCATTATAAGCTTTTTTGACGATGGTGTTCATCTTGATGTTTTTATCAACCAGGTCATACTTCTCTGCAGGAAGGACTTTAATAATATCAGCTTTTTTATCCTTAAATATTTTATATAAAGGGCTTTCTGTACTTTGAGTCCCGGCAAGAAGCATCTGAACATCTTCCTGATCCAGGTTGGCTTTTGGCTGGAAATAGCGATCTAAAACCCTACCAGCGAATTCAGCATCATTATACATCGTAAGTCCCGCAAGATTCTTTAAGAATTCAGGATCCTTTTCCCCGTTTTCAAAGTTTTGCTTAAGAGCCGTAAGCCTTTTGTTAGGGTCTTCAGCATCTTTAGCAAACTGAATGAAATCACTTTCCTCTACGTATCCTAAAGTTCTGTGTACTTCTTCACCATTCGCATTGATGAATAAATAAGTAGGAAAAGCCTTTACATTATATTTTTTTGCAAGATCTATTCCTTCCCCTTTTTCCATATCAATTTTTGCATTGATGAAATGAGAATTATAATAATCACCAACGTTTTTCAAAGGGAAAATATTTTTAACCATCAGCTTACAAGGTCCGCACCATGAAGCGTAGGCATCAATAAAGATGAGTTTGTTTTCTTTTTTCGCTTTTGCAACAACACTTGCAAAGCTGGTATCTTCGAATTTAATCCCCTGGCCAAAAACAAGGGCTCCAATAAGGATGGAAGAGAATATGGCTATTTTTTTCATAAAAACTTTTTTATTGATTACAAATGTAATAATTATGTTAACGCATAAGTCGTCTTGAAACCAAAATAGTTACGATGCTCTTTTATTTTTATGAATTTTTTAAGAATAATGAAATGTGCTGATTGTCGGCGGACATTGATTCTATTCTGAAAAAAATCCGCAATAACTATTGCGGATTTTTGTATTATTTGGTTTTGGTAGAATCTGTCTTTCCTTTTAAAGAGTCAGATACAGCAGCCGGAGTCTGTTCTGAATTCGCTACCGCAGAATCTCCCATGCTGTTTCGCATCGCATTTTTATCGTGCTCATCTTTAAACTCTTCACGCTTCTCTTTGTTTTGAGCACAGCTTCCCAGGAAGAATAGACCTAAAATGGCTCCAATCCATAGTTTTTTCATAGTATTTCTTTTAATGTTTGTCTTATCAAATATAAAAAAATATTGATAGTAATGGGGTATATCTGATGTATTATATAAATTAAGAGCTTGTATAAGCTTAAAAAATCCGCAGAACTTTCATCTGCGGATTTTCCATTTTTAATTCAACTTCTTATCGGGTAGCAGGAGCTTTCATAGTATCGGTTTTCATTTTGATACTATCAGGGTTCGCCATTTTGGTTGTCATTGTATCTGTTGTTGATGGTGAGGCTTTTAGAGATTGGTCTACTGCTGTAGAGTCTGTATTCCCTGAAGACATTTGCGGTTCTTTGGTTCCGCAACTCACTGCAAATATTCCTAAACCTAAGCTTAGTAACAAAAACTTTTTCATACTATTCTATTTTTGGTGTATTTGTAAAAGTTCAATAACCATTCCTAAGTGGGTAGGTGTTTTATTAAATAAATAATAAAATAATCAAAAATATGTTAATAAATATAATGTAAATTTATTTTAATGTTGATTTTATTTTCATTTTTTGACTTTTCGTCAGTTCGAGTGTAAAGATGAGATCTTCACTAGTAAGACATAATAACCTGGTTGAGATTCCTACGAAAACTAAAAGTTCGACGAAGTCAATGACAGAAGGAATCTTTGGATTGAGAATATTTGTTCTATCGTCAGTTCGAGTGTTTTATTAATAAACAAAAATAACCATACATATCTGTGTCAATCTGGGCAATCTGTGGCCAAAAAAACATACCACAAAAGTTTAAAACAAAAAAGCCCCGAAAGTAAAACTCCGGGGCTCATATTGCTTATTAATGATTACTCATTACTTATTTTTTATCCTAAATACGGATATTTATAATCTTTAGGAGAAACGAAAGTTTCTTTAATACTTCTTACAGAAGTCCATCTTAAAAGATTCATTTTAGAACCTGCTTTATCATTGGTTCCTGAAGCTCTACCACCACCGAATGGCTGTTGTCCAACTACAGCTCCTGTCGGCTTATCGTTGATGTAGAAGTTTCCGGAAGCATTTTCTAATGCTTTGAAAGCTTCGTTGATAGCATAACGATCCTGAGCAAATACAGAACCTGTCAATGAATATGGAGATGAAGAATCAACTACTTGTAATGTTTCTTTCCAGTCTTTATCTTCATATACATAGATACTCAAGATAGGGCCGAAGATTTCTTCTACCATACTTTCGTACTGAGGATTTGTAGTTTCAATAACTGTTGGGCTTACAAACCATCCTTTAGAATCGTCATATGTACCACCAATAGCTATTTTAGCTTCTCCGGAGTTTTGAGCTCTGTCAATATATCCTCTACACTTTTCGAAAGAGTTTTTATCAATAACAGCGTTTACAAAGTTAGAAGGATCTTCAGGAGAACCAATTTTAATCGTACTCATCTGAGCTTCCATTACTTTTTTTACACCTTCCCAAAGAGATTTAGGAATATATGCTCTTGAAGCAGCCGAACATTTCTGTCCCTGATATTCGAAAGCACCTCTTACTAAACCAGTTGCTACTGCTTCTACGTTAGCAGAAGGGTGAGCGATAACGAAATCTTTACCTCCTGTTTCTCCAACAATTCTTGGATATGTTCTGTAGTTGTGGATGTTATCTCCGATCATTTTCCACATTCCCTGGAATACTTTTGTAGAACCTGTGAAATGAAGTCCTGCAAAGTCACGGTGTGCCAATACTTTTTCAGCAGTTTCTTTTCCATCGGTGAATACCATATTGATAACCCCGGCAGGAAGACCAGCCTCAATAAGAACATCCATGATTACTTTTGCAGAATAAACCTGCTTATCTGAAGGTTTCCAAACCACTACGTTTCCAAGCATTGCCATACAAGTAGGCAGGTTTCCTGAAATTGCTGTAAAGTTGAATGGAGTTACTGCGAAACAAAATCCTTCTAACGGTCTGTACTCAACACGGTTCCATATTCCGTTGTCAGAAATAGGCTGCTCAGCATACATCTCCGTCATAAATTCTACGTTGAATCTTAAGAAATCTATAAACTCACAAGCTGCATCAATTTCAGCCTGGTGTACATTCTTAGATTGTCCGATCATAGTAGCAGCGTTGATTACATCTCTGTAAGGTCCTGCCAATAGATCAGCCGCTTTTAAGAAGATAGCAGCACGCTGTTCCCAGCCCAGTTCATTCCATTCCTTTTTAGCAGCTAATGCAGCATTGATCGCATCATCCACATGTTGCATGGTTCCTTTATAATAAAATCCAAAATCATGAGCATGATCCTGTGGAGACTGAAGCTGAACTTTTTCGTCAGTTTTCACTTCTTTTCCATTAATGACCATTGGGATTTCTATCTTTTCAGCCCACATTTTTTTGTATGTGGCAATAAGGCTTTTTACTTCAGCTGAACCTGGTTCATAAGAGTTTACGGGCTCATTCACTGCAAGTGGAACTTGCGAAATTGCTTTTGACATATATTTAAATTGTTTTTAATTAAGTCTGTACCACAAATTTACGATAATTCGGGCAAAGAAAAAATAAACGATTGTTTTTATAAAATATCATTTACAGAAGTACACTATTCAATAAATATATTATTTCTGCATGAAAATGTACTATTTCAGTTGTTTTTATTTCGATTTTATAAATAAATAATGAAATCCATTAGGTATCAAAATGTAGGATTATATGAAAAAGATCTCGACTGTCCTACTTCTCCACCTATGCTGATGTCCTATGGTTAAAAGACTTAAGAGATGATTGAAAATAAATATAATTTCTATTTGTCACGATTTTGAACATTTTAAATGATCTTTTTGATAGCCGGAGAATTTACATTAGTCTAATTTTACACGATCAATAATGGATATGAATAAAAGGATTGTACTCTTCTCTTTCGTGGTATTCTTCACGGCTCTGTGTACCTATTTTTACGGGTACAGAGGTGAGATTCAATCATCATCCCATACCATTTCCAAAAATAAAATTTCACAAAAATCTGATCATCAGAACCCAGACGAAGGTTATACTTTGCTGGATAACCAGGATGAGCCTGATCTCAATGATCTTGAAAAAGTGAAATTTGATTATTCCATTTTCGTACAACAGTGCATCAACCTTTTCTTTGGAACTTATTCTTACGAAACCCAATCTTTGGTTGTTCACGATCCTGTGTACAATACTACACCAAGATATATTTTATATCATTCTTTACAGATAGACTTCTGTTAATTTTTCTTTTGATTAATCTACCCTTATAAAATCCGTATTTCTATACCGATTCGTAAGATTCGTTTTCAATTTTTTGATATAAAAAGCATTTCTATTTGTCTTTTCTAAAAGACAGACCGGATACCGCATGTTTAATTTTAAATAACATATAATGCATTTAACACCCAGAGAAACAGAGAAACTCATGCTGTACATGGCAGGTGAGCTGGCACTTAAGAGAAAAGCCAGAGGACTTAAGCTGAATTATCCTGAAGCAATAGCCATCATCAGTCATTTCTTATTGGAAGGAGCCAGAGATGGTAAAAAAGTAGCAGAACTGATGCAGGAAGGTGCGCAGATTCTTAATAAAGATGATGTAATGCCCGGCGTTGCAGATATGATTCACGATGTTCAGATAGAAGCTACATTCCCGGACGGAACCAAACTGGTAACTGTTCATGACCCTATTCGTTAATCCTTATTATTTATGATACCAGGAGAAATTTTTGTAAAAGAAGGCACTGTCATCTGTAATGAAGGCAGAGAAACCGTAAAAATAAAAGTAGTGAATACAGGAGATCGTCCCATTCAGGTGGGGTCCCATTTTCATTTTTTTGAAGTGAATAAAGCGATGTCTTTTGATCGCGAAAAAGCTTTTGGAAAACGGCTGAATATTGTAGCCAGTACTGCGGTTCGTTTTGAGCCGGGAGAAGAAAAAGAAGTTGAGCTTGTAGAAATAGGAGGCAGTAAAAAAGCAATGGGATTCAATAATCTTGTAGATGGGTCTGTGGATTCAGAAGCTCAGAAAAAAGAAAGCCTTGCCAAAGCGATTCATTTAAATTTTAAAAACCTGTAAGATGAGTTTACACGTAGACAGAAAACAATACGCGAACATATTAGGGCCTACTGCCGGAGACAGAATCCGTCTAGGGGATACTGAGATGATTATTGAAATAGAAAAGGATTTCACCCATTATGGAGACGAAGCTGTTTTCGGAGGAGGAAAAACCGTTCGCGACGGAATGGGACAGAATGTAACCCGTAAAAGAGATGAAGGGGTTTTGGACCTTTGTATTACCGGAGCTGTGATTATTGACCATTGGGGAATTGTAAAGGCGGATATCGGAATTAAAGATGGTAAGATCGTAGGAATAGGGAAAGCAGGAAACCCGGATACAATGGACGGAGTGGATCCCGATATGATTATCGGAGCTTCTACAGAGGTGCACGGTGGAAAAGGATATATCGTAACAGCAGGAGGAATCGATACCCACATTCACTATATCTGTCCGCAACAAATAGAAACCTCTTTATATAGTGGTATTACAACTATGATTGGGGGTGGAACAGGGCCTAATGACGGGACCAATGCTACAACCGTTACTCCGGGAAGATTTAATATGCAGAGAATGCTGGAAGCAGCAGAAGAATATCCGATGAATTTGGGGTTTTTCGGAAAAGGAAACTGTTCTGCCGAAGAACCGATTGAAGAGCAGGTAGAGGCAGGAGCATTGGGCGTAAAAATTCATGAAGATTGGGGTGCGACTCCTGCTACGATTGATGCCGCGCTGAAAGTGGCAGATAAGTATGATGTACAGGTGGCTATCCATACAGATACATTGAATGAAGGAGGATTCCTGGAAGATACTATGCGTGCCATCAACGGAAGAGTAATTCATACTTTCCATACGGAAGGCGCCGGTGGAGGGCACGCTCCGGATATCATCAAGGCGGCGATGTATCCGAATGTGCTTCCTGCATCTACCAATCCTACACGTCCTTATACCATCAATACGATCGATGAACATTTGGATATGCTGATGGTTTGCCATCATTTAAGTAAAAATATTCCTGAGGATGTTGCATTTGCGGATTCCCGTATTCGTCCTGAAACCATTGCAGCAGAAGATATTCTTCATGATATGGGAGTATTCAGCATCATGAGTTCTGACTCGCAGGCTATGGGAAGACCAGGCGAAGTGATTACCAGAACATGGCAGACAGCCAGTAAAATGAAAGAGCAACGCGGTCAGCTGGATGAAGATAAAGGCTCTGAACATGACAATTACCGTGCAAAAAGATATGTCGCAAAATATACGATCAATCCTGCTATTGCCCATGGAATCTCAGACTATGTAGGCACTATTGAAAAAGGAAAGTTGGCGGATCTGGTGATTTGGAGACCTGCTTTATTTGGAGTAAAACCGGAGATGATCTATAAGGGAGGAATGGTGATTGCCAGCAAAATGGGAGATCCAAATGCTTCTATTCCTACGCCTCAACCGGTTATTTACAGAAATATGTTCGGTGCACATGGAAGAGCAAAATATGGAACCTGTGTTACGTTTGTATCTCAGATTTCTATTGATAATGGGTCTATTGCTGAGTTTAAACTGGAGAAAATGATTCTTCCTGTAAAAAACTGTAGAAATATTTCCAAAGCAGACCTTATCCATAATGATAAGACTCCTTTGATAGAAGTGAATCCGGAAAATTATAAAGTGACCGTAGATGGAGAATACATCACCTGTGAGCCGGCTGAAAAACTTCCGCTTACCCAATTGTATTATCTGTTCTAAAAAGATAAAGTTCTCATCGTGCCCGGTGAAATTCCGGGCTTTTTAAAAGATATAATTTAAATGTAAAGATCAGATGAAATACTTTAATAAAAAGGCTTTATCATTTGTCGTAGCGGGAACGTCCATGATGTCGGTTCAGCTGCATGCTCAGTTTCTCGGCGGAAGAAGACTGAAAGATAATGAAGAAGGGCCGAAAGGACAATTCATGATATATGGTTCTTTTGATTATTCCAAAACCAATGCACCTTCGAGCAGTAACAGTTCAGTAGGAACCAGCGCCAATGCAGGTGTACCTATCGGGATAGGATACTTTTTTAATAATAATGATGTCATAGGAATTAATTATGCTTATGCACAGAATGTTTCAGACCATAGAACCATCTATAAGCAGAATGAAGCAGGAATTTGGTACAGCCCGTCAGTAACTCTTGGGAAATATTTTGCTTTGATCGGCCAGGTTGATGCTCATTATGTTTGGGGACAGAAGCTGTCGGACTCATCAGATGCGATGAATAATTTTACAGGATACCGATTGCGTGCCTATCCTTTGTTTGCCATTTTCCTTGGAGGTGGATGGGCTTTAAAATTCAAATTTGCCGAGCTTTCTATGTTGCAGACAAAAACGAAACAGGAAGGCTGGACGAAGACTTACGTTGCCGGAATAAGTGCATCTACCTTTGGGGTAGGGATTTCTAAAAATATTGATTTCAGAAAAAAGAATAAAGATCATGATTATTAATGAAACTATAGGGAATATCTCGGAATGTCCTATTGAAGGAAAAGAGGTGGATTTTCTGGATCTGGAATGGTTTGAAACCACCAAAAGAATTCAACGCAAGAAAACCCGTCAGGGGACAGATGTTGCAATTAAATTTCTTAGGGAAGGACAGCGCTTACGCGAAGGAGATATTCTCTATCAGGACGAAGAAAAGCTGATTATAGTGAATGTCCTGGAAACAGAGGCGATTGTAATGACTCCGGCATCAATGCTGGAAATGGGTACAGTTTGTTATGAGATTGGCAATAAACATATTCCTTTGTTTATCCAGAATGATCAGGTGTTATTACCATTTGAAATGCCTATGTATAGATGGCTGGAAGCAAGTGGATTTGCTCCCGAAAAGCAGAATGTAAAGCTGTTGAATCTTCTTAAATCTAACGTGGAGCCACATGGACACGGCAGTCTGGGATCTACTTTATTTACCAAAATACTTAAAATGGCAGCCCCTAAGGATGAATAATATGAATTTAAATTTCCTGGCAGGCCTGCTGCATATCGCAGACCCTACATTGCCCATTGGTGGTTACAGCCACTCTAACGGATTGGAAACTTATGTACAGAAAAGGATAATACATAATGTAAAGACAGCCAAAGAGTTCGTAGAAAATATGCTGGTTTATAATCTTAAATACAATGATGGTGCTTTTATGAAGCTCACTTATGAAGCTGTTCAAAAAGAAGATCTGAGATTGATACTACAACTGGATAACGAATGCAATGCCATAAAATGTCCGAGAGAAATTCGTCAGGCAAGTCAGAAGCTCGGCTTACGTCTGATTAAAATTTTCAAAAGAAGAGACCATTTCCCTTTTATAGAAGCTTACGAAAAAGCAGTCCGGAATGGCGAAGCCAATTCTCATTACTGTATCGTATTTGGAATGTATGCTGCTGTCATGAAGATCCCATTATATGAAGCACTCTTAGGGTTTTATTACACGTCTGTAGCAGGAATGATTACCAATGCTGTGAAACTGGTGCCCCTGGGGCAACTGGATGGGCAGGATATTCTTTTCTCCCTGTATCCGGTGATGGAACAGACGGTTCTGGAAACAATCGATCTTGATAGAGAACTCGTGGGAATCTGTAATACTTCTTTTGATATTCATTGTATGCAGCATGAAAGGTTGTATTCGAGATTGTATATGTCATAGGGGTGAAACCGTTGAATCGTAAAATTGTTAAATCGTGAAAGGGCTGAAAAGCTGAGGGGTTGAATCGCAAAAAAAGCAAATTCGCCTATCTGCCTTTTTGCCATTTTACTAAAAAAATAAAAAAAATGGAAAATAGAAAATATATAAAAGTAGGTGTGGCTGGTCCTGTAGGTTCAGGGAAAACAGCATTATTGGAACGTTTGAGCAGAAAAATGTTCGGAACTTATGATCTTGGTGTGATTACCAATGATATTTATACAAAAGAAGATGCAGAGTTTATGGCTAAAAACAGTCTTCTGCCTCATGAAAGAATTATTGGCGTCGAAACCGGAGGATGTCCACATACTGCCATCAGAGAAGATGCGAGTATGAATCTGGAAGCAGTAGATGAGCTTACTGCCCGTTTCCCTGATATTGAATTGGTGCTTATAGAAAGTGGAGGAGATAATTTATCGGCAACCTTCAGTCCGGATTTAGCTGACGTCACTATTTTCATTATCGACGTAGCTGAAGGAGAGAAAATTCCAAGAAAAGGAGGCCCGGGAATTACCCGTTCCGATCTTTTGATCATTAATAAAATTGACCTGGCACCACATGTAGGGGCAAGTCTTGAAGTAATGGAAAGAGACGCCAGAAGAATGCGAAACGGAAGTCCTTTCGTATTCACTAATCTGAAAACGGATGAAGGATTGGAAAAAGTAATCGGGTGGATCAAAAAATATGCATTGCTGGAAGAATGTGAAGAACCGAATCTCGTAAGATAAATGGATAGTCGATTAGAACTCGTTGCCGGATATAAGGAGGGGAAGTCTTTTGTGAAGGATCTCTATGTTTCCCTTCCTTTCAGAGTTGTTTCTGTCGGGCAGCGTAAAAATGATAATAAACTCTATCAGATGGTCATGAGTTCTTCGCCGGGAATTCTTGACGGAGACCGTTACCATCTTGAAATTTCCCTGGAAAAAGGGGCTTCATTGCAACTGCAGTCACAATCTTACCAGAGGTTATTCAATATGGAAGATAAAGCGACTCAATTATTGAAAGTGTCCTTGGATGATGATACTTCTTTTGCCTACGTTCCGCATCCAATCGTTCCCCATGAGCGTTCGAATTTTAAAAGTGAAGCGCAGGTTCATATCGGGAAAAACAGCCAGATTATTATCAGTGAGATTATTACTTGCGGAAGGAAGCATTATGGAGAGGTTTTTAAGCTGAAGCGTTTTCAGAATCTGGTGGAAATTTATCATGAAAATAAACTGGTCATCAAGGATAATGTTTTAATTCAGCCCGATCTGATCCCTGTGAACGGAATTGGAAATCTCGAACAGTTTACCCATCAGGGAACCTTAATTTTCTACACAACACGAGACAATATCAATCAGGAAGCCTTAATAGAATCTATTTTAAATGCTGATGAAGCAAAGAATACGGATATGGAAATTGGTATTTCAGCCATGGAAAATAATGGATTTATCATCAGAACACTAGGACATGGAGGAGAGGTGATGTATAACTTTTTCCTTTACGTGCAGGAAAAGCTATGGGCATTAGAACAGAACAATGATTCTCGCCAATAGAAGTGACTCACCCGTAATAAAAATAAATACAAAGGCTTTAGCCAAAATTTAAAGGTTATGAATGAATAACCCTAACAAAATTAATTAATGGATACAACGATTTGGGCACTATTGATCAGTGCAATTTCTATAAGTTTTATACATACGGCATCGGGACCGGATCATTATCTTCCGTTTATCGTGCTTTCAAAATCGAAAAAATGGAGTGGAATGAAAACGGCTGTTTTAACAATAATTTGTGGATTCGGTCATGTGATGAGCTCTTTAGTACTAGGATTTATCGGCGTGTTTTTAGGATGGCAGCTGAACAGAATTTCATGGTTTCAGGATATCAGAGGTAACTTCTCCGGATGGGCTTTGCTGATTTTTGGAGGAGTTTATCTGGTGTATGGCTTAATACAGGCGGTAAGAAATAAGCCTCATAAGCATTTCGATGTTATGGGAGATGATGTGTATGTCTATGAGCATAATCATACAGAGGTTGTGATGCCCCAAAAAAGGATTAAAGTAACCCCTCTTGTTCTTTTTATGATTTTTGTAATGGGACCTAGTGAGCCTTTGATTCCTCTTTTATTTTATTCGGGAGTGAAGCATTCGACTACGGAGATTATTGTGCTGGTTACTTCATTTACCATAACTACGGTGTTAACAATGCTGGGAATGGTGCTGTTGGGACGCTACGGATATTCAACGTTATTCAATACCGAAAAGCTGGAGCGTTATATGGGGGTAGTGAGCGGGGCCGTGGTTACAGTCTGTGGAATCGGAATGGTATTCCTGGGATGGTAGGCGAGTTGCGAGTTTCGAGTTGTAGGATGTCGGAAATAATGTTGGTATTTAATAGAAATTGAACTACAAAAAACCGAACCTTATTAATTCTACCCTCTGTAACCACGTAACCACGTAACTCGTAACTCGAAACTCGCATCCCGCACCCAGAAATCCCGCGTCTCACCCTCTTCTAAAATCTAATTTCTAACTCAACTAACTATGAACAAATTTTTTGAAAAACTTCCTTTTATAGATCATATTTTAAAAGGGATCGGACAGATTATGCTCCAGGAAAACAGATGGACGGGTCTCTTATTTCTGATTGGAATTTTTATGGGAAGCTGGCAGGGCGGAGTGGCTGTGCTATTATCTACCACAGCAGGAACACTAGCTGCTATGAAATTGCGTTATACCCAATCGGAAATCAATGCCGGGTTATATGGTTTTAGTGCTGCTCTGGTAGGGGTTGCCTTATCTTTTGTATTTCAGACCACCTTATTGATATGGATTCTGATTATTGTCGGTGGGGTATTGGCTACTGTGATCCAGCATTTTTTTATTCAGAAAAAGATTCCTGTATTTACGTTTCCTTTTATTATAGTGACATGGATCTGCATTTATTGCCTGCATCATTATACTCAGATTCCACCTTCGGATATGATGAATGCTAAAATGGAGCCAGTAGATTATGACGACTTTCTTACATGTACCAATGGGTTTGGAGAAGTTATTTTTCAGGGAGGAATTCTTTCCGGAATTATTTTCTTCGTTGCTGTATTTATCAGCTCACCTGCTGCTGCCCTCTATGGTTTAGCCGGATCAGTGCTGGGAGCCTATCTCTCTCATATGCATGGAGAACCTATTGATAAAATTCATATGGGATTGTTCGGCTTCAATGCCGTGCTTTCTGCTATTGTTTTTTCAGGGTTCAAAAAAACAGATGGGATATGGGTACTGGTTGCGGTACTGGTTACAGTGGCAATCGACGATCTTTTAATCGATCACAATGTGCTGAATGAAGTGGGTGGAGTATTGACATTTCCTTTTGTGGCAGGGACATGGATCACACTACTTGTTCAGAAACTTCTTATAAAAAATAAAAATAATTAATAAAAAATAGTTTAAATCAAAATGAAAATTACAAAAGTAATGATCGTCTTTCTTGCTGTATGGATGAATGAAAAGGTTGCAGCGCAGGAGACAGAGACACAAAAACAATTGTTAATTAAAGACTTTGATGATAAATTTCCAATTTCAGATGCTTTGGTACAGTTTAATCACGGAAATGATCATGCGCATTCCGGAACCGACGGGTCTGTAAAATTCAATATCGTTTCATATCCGGATACCTTGGTAATTAGCCATAAAGGATATGATGATGTGAAATGGGTGATGACTAATAATGACGACAAAAATAGAGTTGTTTTCCTTCAGCATAAGCCCTTTCAGATTTCAGAAGTAGCGATTAATCATAGTTCGTTTTTATCCGCTATAACGAAAGTGGATCTTAATAAATTTCCGGTTAATTCAGCGCAAGATCTTCTTCGTAAAGTACCGGGACTTTTTATTGCGCAGCATGCAGGTGGAGGGAAAGCAGAACAGCTTTTTCTTAGAGGATTCGATTCAGATCATGGAACGGATGTGAGTGTGAATGTAGACGGAATGCCGGTGAATATTGTTTCCCATGCTCATGGGCAGGGATATTCGGATTTACATTTTGTGATTCCTGAAACGGTTAATAATATTGATTTTGGCAAAGGAGCGTATTATACCGATCGGGGAGATTTTAATACGGCCGGGTATGTGGATTTTAAAACTTATGACCGTTTGAACAACAGTATGATCAAGCTGGAAGGGGGTTCATTCAATACAAAAAGGATTTTAGGAATGTTCAATATCCTTAATGATGCAGCCGGACGAAAGAGTGCTTACCTTGCAGCTGAATACAATTATACAGATGGGCCTTTTGATGTTAAACAAAATTTTAACAGGGTGAATATCTTTGGGAAATATAATCAATGGCTGACTGATAATGATTATTTCAATATTCAGTTTTCCACATTCAATTCTTCATGGAATGCTTCCGGACAAATTCCCGAGCGCGCCGTGAATGAAGGAATCATAGGACGTTGGGGGAGTATAGATCCTACCGAAGGAGGAAATACTTCAAGGACGAATCTGCAAATGAATTATAAACATATCATTTCACCTTCCGAGCAAATAGATGCGATGGTATGGTATTCAAAATATGATTTTAATCTGTATTCTGATTTTACGTTTTATTTAAAAGACAAAGACCATGGAGATGAGATTCAGCAGACAGATGGAAGGAATATCTACGGAACTGAAATAAAATATACCAAAAACTTTTCACTACCTAATGGAACATTAGATTGGGTTTCGGGAGTAGGGTTTAGAAATGATGATATCAATACGCTTCAGCTGAACCATGTATACCACCGGGATTTACTTTTGGATAAGTTATCGAATGTCAACGGTACAGAAACAAATCTGCATGCCTACACAGGATTGGTTTGGAAAACCGGAAAATGGACGATTAATCCGGGGTTACGGGTAGATCATTTTATTTTTAATATGCACAATCTGATGAATCCCGAGCAACTGCCTTCCGGACAGTCTTCAGAAGGAACAAGATTGAGCCCCAAGCTTAATTTCTCTTATGCGGTAAATGACAACATGATGTGGTTTTTAAAAACGGGGATGGGATTCCATTCCAATGATATGAGGGTGGTGATTGAGCAACAGGGCGTAAAAACACTTCCTTATTCCGTAGGTGGAGATTTGGGCGTAAGATTGCATCCTTTTAAATCATTGATCATTACTCCAACCGTGTGGTATTTGTACCTACAGCAGGAATTTGTTTATGTGGGAGACGATGCGGTTGTAGAGCCATCCGGAAAATCACAGCGTTTTGGGGCTGATTTAGGAATCCGGTTCCAGCCTTTAGAGAATTTCTATTTGAATGCAGATGTCAACTATGCCTATGCGAGGTTTACAGAAGAAAAGAAAGGAGAAGATTATGTGCCTTTGGCTCCGGTTATTACCAGTACAGGTTCTGTGAACTGGGATTTTTTACACGGTTTTTCATTAGGTATTCAATACCGTTATTTAGGGACAAGACCTGCGGTGGAGGATAACAGTATCAGAACAAAGGCTTATTTTGTTAATGATCTGATTCTTTCCTACAACCAGCCCAAATGGGGAGCGAATGTTCAGGTCAGCAATCTTTTCAATGTGAAATGGAATGAAGCACAGTTTGCCACAGAAACACAATTAAAAAATGAGCAGGAACCAGTCACTGATCTTACCTATACTCCAGGAAGTCCTTTTGGGATGAGAGTAGGAGTGTATTATAAGTTTTGATGAGGATTGAGTTTGAGGGTTTGAGAGTATTAGAGTATTAGAGTTGCGGAAATGATTTGCTTTAATGGCTAGAGTTTCAGTCGACAGATTGCTACATTGTTATATTGTTATATTGTTATATTGTTACACTGTTACATTAATAAATACACATTCTCAGGTCGATGTATTGCTACACTGTTACATTACTAAATTGTTACATTATTAAAGAGCTACATCATCAATTTTGTTTAATTTTAATTAATATATAAGTAAGGATATGGAGGTATTATCCAATTTTCAGTATAAAAAACTTTTTCTCCCTAATATTACCGAGAAAATATTGGCTAATAATGCGGATGTACAGCTTTACCGGCTTGAGAATTATCTTAAAGGGATTCTGATGCCGGTAATTCCATACCGGACGACATTTAATTTTATCATCTTTATTACCAATGGCCATATCAAGCAATATCTGGAAAATAAAGAATACCAGGCAGAAAAAGGTGGGGTGATTTTTATTAAACAGGGGACGATTACTGCAACTATAGAACTGTCTGATGATGCAGAAGGTTTTTTCCTGGCCTATGAAAATAATATATTATCGGAACAGGAGCTGCCGAAGCATAAAACCAGTATTTTTTTTATGACGCCTTTTCTGAAGCTGGATAGCCTTACCTATGGAACCATTATTCAGCTTCTTCCGATTATGGAACAGGAACTCTGGCTGAATAATTTCAATGTCAATGAAGTTGTGATTACAATGCTTCATCTTATTCTGGTGAAAATGCTGAATACGGACCTGGAAAGTCATCACAGGCTGGCAACCCGGTCTATGGAAATTTCATTGCAGTTTCGGGATCTTTTGTTTAAATACCATGTAAAAGAGAAAAGAGTGGCTTTCTATGCCGATAAGTTATCGGTAACGGAAAACTACCTTAATAAATGTGTGAAAAATGTCACCCAGAAATCCCCTAAACAATGGATCAATGAGATAGATATCAATTATAGTAAAGCCCTTCTTCATTCAAGTAAGGATATTGCAGAGATAGCCTATGAACTTAATTTCCATACGGCTTCTCATTTTACCCAACTGTTTAAAAAAATAACGGGAATTACCCCGAAAGAATATCGGATTCAGTTCTTACCTCATAAGATAGTGGAACATTAATCCTTACGGTTTACATCTTTTCATTTTCAAGGATCTTTAACACCAGTTTTTCTTCATGGGTTAAATCTGCTGTGCCATCATTCACTTCAATATCATCGAGTTCGTCAAGATATTTTTTGATGGTATTGTTTTCATATAAATTGATCACCAGAGGGTGTACGTAATACTTTTTGCAGACGGTACTCGTATTACCCAGATGTGAGGCAACAATTTCCAGGGCTTCTTTTACTTTCTTTTTATATTCGGTATTGCTTTCCGCATATCCTATTTCCTTAAAAGCAATCAGAGCACTCACCGTACCGGACCAGGTTCTGAAATCCTTAGCACTAAAATCCTCACCGCTGATCTCTTTAATATAGTCATTCACCATTCCGGAATCAATAGAATGTCGGTTTCCTTCATCGTCATAATATTGAAACAATTCTTTTCCGGGAATCTCTTTGCATTTCTGTACAAGCCTTGCCAACTTTTTGCTTTTAAGATCTACGTTGTGCATGATGCCCTTTTTTCCTTTAAATGAGAATGTCATTTTCTGACCGTTGATTTTGACATGTTTATCTTTTAAAGTAGTCAGTCCAAAAGAACCGTACAGCTTTTCGTATGCATTATTGCCGATACGAATATTGGTTCGTTGCATTAAGCTGACGATTAAGGCAAGGATTTTTCGTTTTTCAAAATTCCTTAAGGCCAGGTCTTTTTCTACATGCAGGCGTATCTCAGGTAAAGCGTAGCCGAACTGAAGCATACGGTAAAATTTTGTATGATTTCTTAAAGCACTCCAGAGTGTATGGTATTTATACTGTTTTCTTTTCTTGACATCAAATCCGGTGGCCTGGAGATGGCCATTGTCTAGTGCACAAATCCATACATTTTCCCATGCCGGAGGAATAACCAGCTTATTGATTCTGGTAATCTCATTTTTGTCTTTGATTTTTTCTCCGTCTTTAAAGTAAGCGTACTTTTTTCCCTTTCTTTTCCGAATAATTCCGGCGGTTTCCGCGTCAGAAGTGTAAATAAGATTTACAGCCTTTGCGGAAGCCACCGGATCTTTCATGATCTTGACAATCTTAGATGGTTTAAGGTGGGAGATCAGTTCCAAATTGTCATTATCCATGGCATAAAATGGTTACGAGTTTTTACCCTTCGAAAAAATTAATAATAGGATAACGACAATGGCTACTACTACAAGGATTCCCCACCACATTCCAGCTTTGAAGATGGTCTCTACTGCTTCACAACTTGTTAATGATAATAAACTAAATATAGCAATACTGTATAAGGGTAATTTTTTCATATGATTTTATTTTTCGGTGTTTAGTTTAAATTCTGTGGTGATCCGGATTCCAGTTTTTAATGGATCTTTTGATCTGATCCCCGGAAATATTTTCATTTAATGCTTGATACAAAAGTTCTTTAAACTCATCATCATAAGCAAACCTTAGTGCTGCCATCTGATCAAAGCTCAGCTTTTCACAAACTTCATCAGACCGTTTATTGAATATCTCAAAATACCGTTGCCTGAATTCCAGTCTGACGATACGGTTCTGATTTCCCAATGCATAATGCTGCCTTACCATAATGGCTAAATACAAGATTAGAAAAATAACAATTGAAAATAATATCCAAGTTAATTGGTTGGCAGGATCACTCCAGATTTTATAAATCCCCATGATCTCTAATATGAGTAACAAAGGAAGAAAAATGAAATGATGCGGCGGATAAAACTTCCGGTGATTTTTATAATTCTGTATTCCCATGGAATATAGCATAGCAATAATCTTTCCAAAACTGAATATTTTTAATAATAATTTACTTTTTAATGTTTAAAAAGTATTTGTTTTGTGATAATTGATGTATTTTTTATTTTATTGATAAATGTTCGATGTTCTTGATTTTGAATCTTATATAATGAATCCTAAAGCCAGGAAATGGAAAAAAATTCAAAAGACTTTGAAAAGACGTTTTCCTTTCCAAGGGCCTATGATATGAGAATAAAAATCATCCTGTTTTTGCTATGGATTTAAAAAGAAAAAAATACTATAAATTCTGGAAAAATCAGTGGATAATTTGAATTCTAAACCTCAATTTTTTTGTAACTTCGGGTTTTAAAAATTGAAAAATGACTTCAAAGGAAAAAGTAGCTGCGCTTCGTGAAGAAATGCAGAAAAATAATGTTGATGCATTTATAGTATATTCTGCAGATCCGCATATGAGTGAATATTTACCTGAAGAATGGCAGGAGAGAGCCTGGCTTTCAGGTTTTTTAGGCTCGGCTGGTTTTGTGGTCATCACTAAGGATAAAGCCGGACTTTGGACCGACGGACGATACTTTACACAGGCAGCACTTGAACTGGAAGGTTCGGGAATCGATCTTTTTAAAGATGGAATGGAGGGAACTCCTCATTATATCGACTGGATCATTTCAGAAATTCCTTCTAATGGAAAAGTGGCGGTTAATGCTTTGGCCACATCCCATACCAACTGGGAGCTGCTTTCTCAAAAATTAGATCATAAAAATATCACATTGGCGGATGCTCCTTTACTGAAAGAAGTTTGGAAGGATAGAGGAACCCCATCAAAAAATCCGATATATATTCAGCCTGTAGAAAGAGCAGGGAAATCTGTAACCGATAAGCTGTCTGCAATCCGCCAGAAAATGGAGGGACAGGAAGTAACGGTTCATATCATCTCAAGTCTTGATGATGTAGCATGGACGCTTAACCTTAGGGGAAGTGATGTGCAAAGTAATCCTGTATTTTTAGGATACATCATCATCACTAAAAATGACGCGATTTTGTTTACCGATCTTGAAAAATTAGAAGTTGAAGCAAGAAAACAGCTGGATGATTCTTTTGTAAAAATGATGCCTTATGAAGAGTTTTATAATCATTTAAAAACGATCAAAAATGAAAGCGTTTTAATCTCTTCAAACAGTAACCAGTCTATTTTTGAAACACTGAAGACGGATAACCAGTTTGTAAAAGCTCCGGTTCCGGGAAACCTTATGAAAGCTCAGAAAAATGAAACTGAACTGGAAGGCTTCAGAAAAGTAATGGTAAGAGATGGAGTGGCTATGGTGAAATTCCTGTATTGGCTTACTCATAATGCCGGAAAAGAAGCCATGACAGAATATTCTATTGGTGAAAAACTATTAGGATTCCGTAAAGAAGGAGAAAACTTTGTAGGAGAAAGCTTTGGAAGCATTGTTGGTTACAAAGATAATGGTGCGATTATGCATTACTCGGCTAAAAGCGAAGGAAGTAAAGAAGTGACGAATGATGCGAGCATCCTTGTCGATTCAGGAGGTCAGTATCTGGAAGGAACTACCGATATCACCAGAACATTTGCTTTAGGAAATGTTTCTGAAGACTTTAAACGAAACTCTACATTGGTATTACAGGGATTGATCCGCTTATCTATGGTGAAGTTTCCGAAAGGGACAAAAGGAACCCATTTAGATGCTATTGCAAGGCTTCCTTTATGGATGGAAGGTAAAGATTTCAATCACGGTACAGGACATGGAGTAGGGAGCTTTATGAACGTACATGAGGGTCCTCAGAATATCAGGAAAGATTTGAACCCACAAGACCTTCTTCCTGGAATGGTTTGTTCAAACGAACCCGGATATTACCTGGAGGGAGAATATGGCATCCGTCATGAAAACTTAATTGCAGTAAAAGAAGCAGAAAAAACAGGATCAGGAGTATTTTACGACTTTGAAACGTTAACGTTCTGTCCGTTCTTTAAAGATACTATCGTAAAAGAAATCCTTTCTGAAAAAGAAATAGCCTGGCTAAACCAGTATCACAAAACTTGTGAGGAAAAACTTTCACCTTATCTTGAAGGTGATGTTAAAGAATGGTTCTTACAACTGGTAAGTCCACTTTAAGAATTGTTAGATCAATTTAAAAGCTCTGTAGATATTTCTTACAGGGCTTTTTATTTTGTTAATGTAACAATGTATTTTGGTAAGGTACTTTTAAATTGGGCAACCGTGTTTTTACGGATATATTTCTAGGGATTTCCCTGAAGGTTGTGTCTATACGGTAGACTACATTTGTATCAATACAAACAAGCACCTTTTCATATCTTACATATATATTTTTTAAAGCAAGAACAGTTAGAATCATCTCAGGAATGGGATGATTTTGTTTTTTTTTTTGAATAAATACTTTGTTAATCTCAAAGACGGACTTTTGAAGTTCTCACAGATTTCGCAGATAACAAGAAAACGTTAGTTTAATAAGCGAAGCAACTCTTTGTTTGCTCTCAGTATGCAACATTCTTATTCCTCTTTGCGTTAAAAAACTTGAATATGGTTAATCGCAAAGACGCAAAGGGTTCTGAAAATACTACGTTTTTAAGGCGCAAGGGCGTTTCACTCAGCAAAGAAAAACAAAAACTATTAACATTATCCTTTGTCATTGACTTCGTCTAATCTTCGATTTCAGAATGAAGCGTAGCGGAATGAAGAATCTCAACTTGCATTAAAATAAAAAAATAGAAATCAGCTTGATCAGCATAATCTGAGAGCATCAAAAGCCATAAACATCTGTGTTAATCTGTGAAATCTGTGGCGAAGAAAATAAAATCACAAAAGTTTTAAACACTTCAGTTACTTAAGCTTTATACCTGATGTATAAGAAGTGCACATAAGTTCTATAAAAATCAAAGTTTTTTATAGAATCTGCTAAAGCAAAGCAGTATAATCTGTAGAATGTTAGAAATTCCCACGGATCTCACAGATTACACAGATCTTTTTAGTCATTGACTTGGTGTAGTCTTTGATTTCAGTGCGAAGAAATCTAAACTCAGAAAGAATGGTGAAGTTTTCAGAAATCAGCCTAATCATGTACAGAGGGTAAAAAGAGAAAGATCCCTTGCATCTTTGTTTAATTCAAATAAAAAGAATAGACAATCTATATGATTACTCCCTTTAAAAATTACCATTAAAAAGCGTAAATTTGCAGTATGAATAACGATACCATTTGTGCACTGGCTACGGCCAATGGAGTAGGAGCATTAGGCATTATCAGAGTTTCGGGAAACGAATCTTTAGCAGTCGTTCAGAAATCTTTTCCGGGAAAAAACCTGGAGAAACAGAAATCCCATACCATTCATTATGGGTATTTCATGGATGGTGATGAAGCGATTGATGAGGTAATGCTGTCCATTTTTTTGGCTCCAAAAAGTTTTACGACTGAAAACTCTGTGGAAATAGCTTTCCATGGATCTCCGCACATTGGAAAAAGAATTCTGGAAACGCTTACTAAGAACGGAGCAAGAATGGCGAAAGCAGGGGAATTTACACTTCGTGCTTTTATCAATGGCAGAATTGATCTTTCTCAGGCTGAAGCGATTGCTGATGTAATTGCTTCCGAAAATGAAGCTTCCAGAAAAGTAGCTATCAACCAGCTGAAGGGTGGAATTACCAATGAAATATCAATATTAAGAACGGATTTGCTGAATTTTGTTTCATTGATCGAGCTGGAACTAGATTTTGCAGAAGAAGACGTGGAATTCGCAGACAGATCTGCCCTGAACCAGTTGCTGAATAAAATTGAATTAAAATTAAACTCTCTTATTGAAAGTTTTCAGTACGGGAATGCTATTAAAAATGGAACTGCGGTTGCCATTATTGGTAAGCCGAATGCAGGAAAATCAACTTTACTGAATGCTTTATTAAAAGAAGAAAGAGCAATTGTCAGCAGTATCGCCGGAACAACGAGAGATACGATTGAAGAAGTTTTACATATCAAAGGCCATGCGTTCCGTCTCATTGATACTGCAGGATTGCGGGAAACAGCAGATGAAATTGAAGCGATTGGTGTTAAGAAAGCAAAAGAAAAAGTTGAAAATGCCAATATCCTGGTCTATTTAGCAGATGCAGCGACCGAAGATTTCTCGGATGATATTGAAATGATTCAATCTTTAGTGAGAGATGATTTGAAATTGATTATTTGTGCAACCAAAATTGATGAGGTCATTCCTACAAAATATGAAAAGGTAGAAGATACTTTCAGAAATGAAATTACCCATGAGTTTGATTTTATTACCATCTCTGCGGTTGAAAACCAAAATATTCAGGACCTGAAAAATGAATTGTCTTCTTATGTTGAACAATTACAATCCCAGGAAAGCAATGTGGTGATCACCAATCAGCGTCATTTTGCATCATTACAAAAATCTCTGGAAGCAGTACATAAAGTTAACGAGGCGATTACTTTCAAGATTTCTACCGAATTATTAGCGTATGAACTTCGTAATGCATTGGAACATCTTGGAGAGATCTCAGGTGAGGTGACCAATGATGAGGTGTTGGGGAATATTTTCTCGAAGTTTTGTATTGGGAAGTAATCAATAAAAATCTTTATTAATATACTTTAAAGCCTTTTTTAAAAGGCTTTTTTTGTAATATAGCTTTCTTTTGTGTTGTTTTGTGATAATTAGTACAAATTTGTACCTTCATTTATTTATTGTGCCTCAAAAGAATTTTATGGCAAAATCGTTTTTTTATAATTTAAAAACATAAAAGACAAAATGATTACAGAAAACGTTATAAATTTATTTTCATTTATTGATTTTTTACACTCAAACACAGCCTATCTATTGAGTAAACAAGGTTTGATAGATGAAACAAATGGATTGCTTGAAAAACGAAGTTCTATAAGACCAAGCGAAAATTACAAATCTAAAATTGAATATGATAAGCTACAAATACAAATAGCAGAGCAGTTTGATATTGTTGATGCAGAAATAATATTTCCTTTAAAAGAAAAAATAAAAGAATTGAATATTGCAGATATTAGTACACCAATAATAAATTTGACAGCTCAACCTGATTTATTTGAACTTCAAAGAAATTTTAATGAAGATGATTTACACTCAATATTTGAAGCGAAACAGAAATATCTAAACTTTAGAAATGAAACGAACTTTGATTTTTATTTGCAATTCTTTTTCTTTGAATTAGACAGAACTTTAAATGAATTTTATGAGTTTTTTAAAGATGGAGATTTTAATGAATTTAGTAAACTTCAAACAAATGTTGTAACTGTTGAAAGTTTAGATAAGCAAGGAATAGAAAAAGCAGTAAGAAAATTAACAGGCAATTCAAATAACTTACACTTTGAAACTTTCCCTGAATTTTTAAATTACTTAAAAAAAGAAACTGAAACTTTTGAACTTGAAACCGAACCGTTTAGGATTTTGAATTTACAGCAGATTAAACTTGAAAACGCAACTATTCAAAGTGAAATTGATGAGGTTTTAGTTTTTTCTGAAAACGCAGTTAAGGAGTTGAAACAAAAATTAATATTATCATTCTCAAATGAAAATTATAAAACCCAATATAATGCTGGCTTGAATCCTCGATTATTAGAAATTGTTAAGATTTTTTCAGGTTATGAAATGCTTTACACTGATGCTAAAAATAGAAATAAGAAAATAATTGATATTGAGAATTATAACAAATTTTTAGAATCTGAAAAATATGAACAATCAAAAAGGGTTTTTATAAAAGCAAATAAGGAAGATGCTCAAAGACTTGGAATTAGAGAAGGAGAAAGTTATAGTATTTTTCCACAACCAAAAAATAAAGAAGAAGCAATTGAGAGATTTAAAAAACACCGTTCAAAAAGAGTTTTTGAATCAATGAAACAAATATTTATAAATAAATATAGTGATAAGCCATCTGCGAAGATAATCCAAGACGAATTAAACCGTATTTATACATTTATAGGTGAAGCGAATAAACAATCAACAGAAATCGCTTTTAATAATAAAGATAATTCAGAATATTTAGAATATTTGAGGTTAGCAAATAATTTCTATGAAAATCCCAAATTACCTTTTTATGATTATGAATATTATTTCAATGGTAACTCAGCATCTATTTACGCAAAATATTTTCTTTATAAAAAATGGTTAGAGGAAAAAAGAGAGATTTATTATTATGAAAAAGCGCCGAAGTTTATTGCAAAAGAGTATGCTTTAGCCTATATTTTTGACTTGTATGCAAATGGAAAGAAACTACCTGTTAATCGAATTGATGGAGGCTATAATCAAAAGGAAATTGAAGATATTGGAATTGCAAAAGGTTTAAAAGGAATACTTTTATGAAAGCAGTCAGAAATGTGAAAGAATTTGATATTCACAAAGAAACCGATTTACAAAAGATTTCAAAAGATTGGATAAATGCAGTTAGAACATTATCTGAAAATTGGACAACAACACAAAATTATCTTATCACTAAAAAACTAATAAAGGAATAGCTGGGAAAATCCTTAGAAATCCCTACTAAAATCCCTAAATACTTTTGAAGCATAATTAAAAAATTAAAGATTATGCACAATTTTGTATTAGGCCCTATTGATCCGAAAACACTTATAGATAGTATTGCGGAAAAAGTTACTATAAACCTTCTAAACGCAGTAAGGAACGAACAGCAACCCAGCCAACAACAGAAACAAATTCTAACTATTAAGCAAGCAAGCGAACTTTTGAATTTATCTGTACCAACATTATACAGAAAAATATCAAAAGGGGAACTTCTTGTTGCGAAGCGAAGTAAATGCTTGTATTTTTCCCGAACCGAGCTAATTGAGTATTTGAAGGCTGGTAATAATCCGAAGCATAAAGGACAAGGTAAAGATAAAGGTTTTGAAAACCAATTGAAAACCATATTTCAATATTTACAACATCATATTGCAACGGCTTCAATGATTGCAGAAGCAACAGGCGTTCCCCAAAAAAATATTTGTAGATATAAAAGAGAGTTAGAAAAAGCTGGAAGGCTGTGGGAAGTTGAAAAAAGGAAATGCAAAGCAACAGGCTTTAAAGCTTGGTATCTTACAACAAACTTTGATTATTCGCCAAAGTCTAATCAATTAAGTTTGTTCTAATGGTGGAAGCGAAACAAATCAACTTTGCTTATTTTTTTGGAAGTTGGAATAATAAGGAAAATAATTTCCATAATTTCTACTACACGCTTGTTTTTGTTACCTTGGAACTTTATAAAAAAGCGGATATTTATATCAACGTAAAAGAATATGCTATTCATTAAGCTAACCTATACTTGAGTACACCAGTATGTCTTTATTTTTCAGAATCATTTGCACGATTGCGGATAAATAACAATGTACTCAAGTATAGGGTATCCAAATGTATTTACAACAAACGCCGCAGAAATATACCTGTGTTGCTCGGTAAAGATCCAATATTATTGACCTGGGTCAAGTCGGCAGCAAGACCGAACTGCCATCCTTTTCTGCTTAAACCTAACCGTAGGTACTGGGTGGCAAAGTTATATCTTAGGTTATTTTTATAATTAAAATTATAGGATCCTATAAATTGAGCAAATAGTTTCAAAGAACCTTGTTTGTTCAATGGAGGAATATAAGTCATCAATAAAAAAAGTTCGCTATTGGGAGATCGGACAGGCTCAAAAGAGCCGAAAGCGGCAAAGGATAAATCACCAACATCACGAGTATAGGCGATGGCAATTTGAGGGATAAAACCTTCATTGGCTACATATCCACCACCACCCAGACTTACACCTTTGGCCACATCGTAAAAGAATAGTGACTGGCCGGTGAAATCACTATTTTCTCGCTTGGAATAGGGGGCCTCATATCTTAGATAACCAAAATAACCAAATTTGCTTGATGTACTCAGATACTTGGTCATGTACATCTGATGTGTAACAGCACGATGTCCTGCCAATACTTCGACTGGAATGTCACCTTGTTGGGCAACAACGGAATGAAAAAAGGAAAAAATCGGAAATAAGCTTATGATGGGATATAGTTTTTTTATTAAAAATTTAAATAGGAAGGATAACATTTTATATTATAATTAGTTAAGTTATTGATTTATGGCAGATGGGCCACGGCATCAATACTGATTTTAAAGGCCTTAAGTTTTTTAGCATGATCAAAAATATAATTGGTCATCATAATCTCATCGATTTGATGAAGTTCGACAAATGAAGAGATTTCTCGTGCAATTGTTTCCTGGTCACCTATAAATGTTCCTGCTGTCATTTGTTTTACAGCGGCCTCGATTTGTGGTTTTCCATCATAGATTAATTGATCAGTAGGTGGTGATAGCAGATAAGGTTCGTTGATGACTACACCTGCAAATAAATTAAATAAACTGGAGGAAAGGTAAAAAGCTTCCTGGTTACTTTCAGCAGCAATGACATTGACGCAGACGATCAGATAAGGAGTTTGGGCATATACAGAAGGTTTAAATGCTTTTTTGTATACTTGGGCTGCTTCTCTTAACATCCCTGGTGCAAAGTGAGCTGCGAAGACATAGGGTAGGCCTAGTTCAGCTGCTAGCATGGCTGAGTTAATACTTGCTCCTAATATATAAAAAGGAACATTGGCTCCTTCTCCGGGAAAGGCTCGAGGTGTTGCGGATGGATCCGTATTCCTGAAATACTTTTGTATGGAGATGATATCTTCTTTGAAATAGGCGGCGGTATTTGGATTATTCCGGCGAAGAGCCATGGTAGTAATCTGGTCTGCACCTGGTGCCCGGCCAACTCCCAAATCAATCCGGTTAGGATACAAAGTATCTAATGTGCCGAACTGTTCGGCGACCAGGAGTGGTGCATGATTGGGCAACATGATGCCGCCTGCACCTACACGGATACGATTGGTTTTACCGGCAATGTGTCCGATAAGCAATGAAGTTGCAGAGCTGGCGATATAGGCCATATTGTGATGTTCGGCAAACCAGACACGTTCGTAGCCTAATTCTTCAATATATAGAGCATCGGTAACAGATCTTTCAAAAGAATCTTTTATACTAAAACCTTGCAGGATAAGAGCCTCATCCAAAACTGATAGTTTAACGTTTTTCATTATGTGAATTTTTAATAAAGGTAAAATTATACCTATAATTAAAATAAAAAAAGGTACATTTGTGATGTATTTCGGTAGGTTTATTATGGTAAGAGAAAATATATATCAGTCGGTTGAGGTTTATTATAAAACATCAGAAGGATGTACAGATGATGAGACACAATTCAATTTTTTTGAAATTTTTTATGTGCTTTCGGGCAGCGGCGTACATGTTATAAACGGTAACAGAGTTCCTTATAGTAAAAAAGAACTGTTCCTTTTGACACCCAATGATCGGCATAGTTTTGAAGTAGAGGAATTCAGCGAGTTTCTAATCATTCGTTTCGGGCATAATTATGTATCTGAATTTCAATGGAAAAGTATTGATCATATGGAATGTGTACTTTTTCACTCTTCTCATTTATCCGAATCGATTTTGAGAAATACCGATGATAAAGAAGGGGTTGACTCACTGATGCAATATTTGTTACAAATCTTACAACAGGATAATATGTACAAAGAAGATTTAATCAGACATTTGGTCAATGCAATTATCGTAATAACAGCACGGAATTTATCGTATATCAGACCAAAAAATATGCTTGAGAATGTAGATGAAAAGATACTGGAGATTATTGACCATATTCAGGTTCACATTCACCAGCCTGAACAGTTGAAACTTGAAGTTATTGCTGGTAAGTTCAACTTGTCAAAAACATATGCCAGCGCTTATTTCCGTAAACAATCTGGTGAATCCATACAACAGTACATCTCTGCCTACCGGATCAGACTGATTGAGCATAGACTCCGCTTCAGTGATAAAAGAATTACAGAAATTGCTGAAGAGTTTGGTTTTACCGACGAAAGTCATATCAATAAATTTTTCAAACGTCACACAGGTGTCAGATTAAAATCTTATCGGACACTTAGCAAAGCATAAAAATAAACCATAATTATGTTGTTAGACTGGGGAGATGGAGAGCTGAAAGTAAGATATTACTTTAAAAAAGGATAAGTAAAAAATATAATATGAATTAGGTTTAATAAAAAGTGACTTAAAATATTCAGGAAAATATTTTTAGATTTTTGATAGATAAGCCCATACATCGCCCCTGCAATTACTGCATATAATACATATTCTATTCCTCCTTGCCAGTGAAGGGCTCCAAAAGCTAGAGCAGCAATAAAAACAGCAATGACTTCCCTGTGTTTTATGGGTAATAATGATAAATGCCTCTGAAAGAAACCTCTAAACAGTACTTCCTCTGCCATGGTCACTATGAGTAGGTTATTAAGTGCCCAAATAAAGAAATAACTGTAAAATTTAAAATCAAATTTCACGAAATTAAATAGTAAGGAAAGCCCCATCAGTAATAAGATGGCTGCTAGTATAAGATGCCAGGACTTTTTCAATGCTGATTTTAGGTGGGTATTCATTGGAACTACCAATAAAAGCAAAATAAGTCCTGTTAATGTTTTATCTATATTAAAATACATAGTAAAAGGAACTGCATCTTTTGAAACTTGTATTTTATCAAAAATAAGAACGTTATTAAATCCCGGTAGGATATGTTGAAAAAGGACAATGGAAATAATAAAAATAACAAAGGCTAAACTATGATATAAATAGCGGGCATATTTTTTATTGTTTTCAAGACTGCGATACAAATATACCAAAGCATAAAAGGCTGATATAATGAGTGCTCCGGTAATTGAAATAAGCTGAGTTAAAAGACTCGTTATTACAATAGAAACCAATATGCTTGTTTTGACAGCTTCTTTTCTTTCCATAATGATGAAGTAATTTATTCGGTTCTAAAAAATGCCTATGGATTATTAGTCGTAATCACAAACATGATCAAAGGTTCATCTCCTGTGTTTTCTATAGAGTGATAACCTATAGAGTTTATGGCTGTGATATCTCCTTTTTGAAGAATTTTTTTACGTTCAGGTCCCTGTGCTCCGGTTCTTTCACGATATTCTCCGGTTCCATGGATAACGACATACAATTCTTCTTCGTTTCGTTCATTATGGGTATGAAATCCGGATTCATCTCCTTTATTCAATAGAACCATATAAGCAGCCAGACGGTTATTGGCTAATTCTTTTTGATCAAACATATGTATCATATATACGGTTCCGCTTCCACCGTACATGTTTTCACGTCTATCTATTCGTGTAATGGTTCGTTCGTCCTTGCCAAATGGCATTACATACAGGTGAATATATTTTGAAACCTCTTGTATAACGTGATCAAATTCAGCGCCTTCAGGTAATATAACGGTGTCAGCCATGGGAGTTAAATATTAATGTATTGAAATTTATATAATTATAGTAATAGAAGCTATTATCTATCAAATATTTCTTAGCAAATCAAAAGCAGACGGTATTCACCATCCTTTTCAATCGGAGCCCTATGCACACAAGGTAAGACTTGCTGTGTCGGATGATCTACCGCCAGACGCCAAAGATGTCCTAATCCTAAATTGACAGGTTTTGCATCGGGCTTAGGGTGATAATGAAGATCGAAAAAATACTCTTTCAGGAAGTCCTCAAACTCAGACTCGGGACCGTTATGTAATTCTTTCAGTTTTTCCCGGATTTCCGGAATCAGAATTTTTTGTTCCACCTGATTATTGGGTATAATATCACTGGCAGCCCCGTAATAGGTGCATAAAAAAGTATCCGTTCCAATGGGTGAGCGATCGACATGGTAGGAATATACATCTGTTGAAATGAAATCGAGCTCATCATCGCGATTATACCTTTTAAGTAAATTGAGTGAAGGTAATGCTCCGAAATCTGTCAGTAATTGTAAGTCACCTAAGATCGTTTCCCTTGCCATATTACCTTTTTCTGATACTTGCAGAGCTAATAGGTCTTCAATGGAAATTTCCGTAATATTCTCTTTCAGTTGAAGTTGATCTACAATTTCTTTAAAATCACCGGCTAACTTTCTATGCCAGCACAATGCATTTATACCACCTTGAAAATGGAAATTGACAAGTTCAGAAAAAGTAGAAACCACTTCAATTTGATGGTTGTCACAAAATATATCGCTCATATTTTAGAATAAACAATTGAGTTGTTTAATTCATTGCAAAAATAAGGAATAGGGGAGAAGATCCTGCTAAAATTATATTGGTTTTATCATGTTACCGAAGTTAGTCTTCTAAAACCGGTGCATTTTCAGTAAGTGCTTTTATGGAGTCGGGAAGGAATGGTCTGCCGCCGGTAGACGGAACGCAGGTTCCTGTAAAAGTAGCTTTCGTAGTGACTTTACCGTTCAGAATAATGGCTTGCTTAAAGTGCAGTTTGGGAGCGTCATTCTTATCGCGGAACAGTTCACAGGTTACCGTGAAGGTGTCTCCTTTTTTCAAAGATCTCAAAAAGCTGATTGTATATTCGGATAAAACCATATTGACGCCATTTTTGGCTTCGTTTTCAAGATTGAAACCTAGAACCTCATCGATATATTGGTGTCTGCAATATTCCATGTAAAAGGGATAATACAAGCCATCCATAATTCCCTGTACATCAATATGCTCCTCTTTAGCTACATATTCTTTTGAGTATTTCATAATATTAATTCTGTATTGAGTTTGAGTAGATAAAGCTAATTATTAATTGTATTAAATCAAAATCAAATCAATCTCTTCTAGGATTATATATGATAAAATCCAACATCTATGTGATATTGGACTTTATATTTTAATTGTAAATTAATATGTTATTTGTAGACAAACTGTCAATCATTAATCAGGAGTTTTTTTTAACTACATTAATCATATGATCGATATCAAACGGTTTTTCGATATAGTCATCTGCCATGCATTCTTTTGCTTTCTCCGGTAAATCATGTGACGTGGAAGTAAGTACAGCAGAAACGTCTTCTGTCTGAGGATCAGTCTTTAATTCTTCAATAACTTTTGCCCCTTTCTTGTCTCCCTTGATGTTATCATCGACAATAACAACATCGGGGTCAATCTCGTCGATTTTTTCAATTGGTTCGGTTGTTAAAGACGCAGTGACATCAAATCCTTCATCTTCTAGTACTTCATCCATTATATCCAGGATCTCTTCATTATCCTGGATAAGGACAACCTTTTTTTTCATATGTTTTTTAATAAGTTATATAAATATAAGAAAACTTTATGAAGTATGGTATATATTTTTAATACTTATAATTGTTATTTAAATAATTGGTAATCAGTGTTTTGTTGTGTATTTTTTTATTGGATTATTTTTATCAGACGAGTGATCTAGCGCCAATTTTTCTTAATAAAAAATCTAAATAATTTTAATCTAATCTCTATATATTTGTACGGGGCAGCCCTCAAAAACTAATTCCTGAAAAAATAATAAACTAAAAGAATAAAGAATGGATAAAATGAATGTCTTAATTATTGTGACAGCAATCTCCTTATTCATTTCATTGTTTCTTGCATTTTTCCTGCTTACGGTTAAAACAAAACATAAGACCAGTAACGTTCTTTTTGCTGTTTTTCTTATCATCACTGCAATGGATATAAGTGATCCATTATTGAGCCTGATAATTAACCGGCCCTCGAATCTGGGAATGCTGAAAAATACTTTGGCCTTTCTGCAAATTCCTGTTTTTTATCTCTATGTATTGTCGGTTTGCTATTCTGACTTTAAGTTTAAACCAAAATATATCATACATCTGCTTCCGTTTTTAATAGCGAATATAATTTTGATACCTCGCTTTTACACAGTGGATATTGCTTCTAAAATTGACTTTATTATGAATCGTCAAACCAGAATAGAGCTGCAGTTCAATCACGTTCTTTTTCATATGCAGGTGCTTATCTATTTTGTTGCCATTTTTATGCTGTTGAGGAAATCAAAGAAATTGTATCTTGAAAACAACGCAGGAACAAGTATTCATTCTTATCATTGGTTATTTCAATTTACCGTAGTACTGACTGTTTTATATCTGATTGCCATTCTCAAAAATATATTCAAGTTTTCGGACTATCCATATATCTCGGAATGGATAAAAATTGGAATCCTGGTACTTCAGCTGTTTATTGTTTGCTGGTATTTATTTAAAGCGCTAAATAATCCAGATTTATTCAGAAATATCGATTCAAAATTAAAACTCGTTTCGGATATTATTTTAGAAGAAAAGGAGAACGAACCTGAAGTGGTCAATGAAAAAGAATATAATGAAGAACTATTGAAGTTAAAGAATTACATGATAAGTGAAAAGCCCTTTCTTAATCCTTCTTTAACGATCCAGGATATTTCTAAGGATATTGAGATCCCGGTTCGGGATTTATCACTTTTAATCAATCATCAGCTAGGGCAGCATTTTTTTGATTTTATCAATACATACCGTATCGAAAGTGCGATGGCTATTTTAAAGGATACTGAAAAAAACAAAGTAACTGTTCTTGAAATTCTATATGAGGTTGGTTTTAATTCTAAATCTTCCTTTAATACTGCATTTAAAAAACATACCGGGATTACTCCGACAGAATATCGTAAAGCGTTGTAATGTAGTGTTTTGTGAAAAGTCGTATGTTTGTAATCTGTACATCGTACGCTATATTTTGCTGAAATGCGTTCGACTTTTTTTATTCGGTCGCGGGAGGACTATTTCTTTTACACATTTGTATCAACATCATCTACTAACGTAAATACGATACAATGAAAAACGCATTAAAAATTTTAACGGTACTATTAATAAGCAATTGTGCCTTTGGACAGGAAATTTCCAGCAGAATGGATTCCATTATTAAAACTAAACATGAAAAAAATCCGGACGTCGGAATCAGTGTTGGTTACATCCACAATAATGAAGAGTATTATACAGCCTATGGGAAGCTGAGCAAAGAAAGCTCAATCAATATTGACAAAAATTCCATATTTGAAATTGCTTCTATTACTAAAATCCTGACTTCAAATTTAATAGCACAGGCAGTGATTGAGCATAAAATAAATACAGATGATTATATAGATAATTATCTTCCTAAAGGATATGTATTACAAAACAGTCTTAAAAAGAAAATAAAAATATCAGATTTAGCTTCTCACCAATCCGGATTACCTGATATAGATTTTGGAAAATTGATAGAGCTGAATCCACAGCAACCGGTAAGCAATGTAACTGAAAAAACATTGACTGCCATTGTCAATAATTGTACTGAATTAATCGACTACGGAAAATACCGGTATTCAAGTATCGGTTATACTTTACTGGGACAAATTTTAGAAAAAATATATGGGAAGAGTTATAATAAAATTCTTCACGAAAAAATTCTGTCTCCATCGAAAATGACGAACACATTGACAAAAGATTTTAATGTGAAAAACATAACAACAGGTTACAATCCTAATGGTGGTATTCAGGAATTTTTTGAATGGAATATAACAGCATCTGCAGGGCTGGTGAAGTCCAATGCTTCTGATATGATTACCTATTTGAAATCGGTTTTGGCCAAAGACAATGCCATATCCCAGGCTGCTGTAGTCACTGAAAAAATCTACTACAAAGACAACAACAGGGAGATGGGTCTTGGAATCAATATCCTGACAGATGATCAAAATACAATTTATGTAAAATCAGGTGACTCTATGGGAGAATCTTCAATTATATGTTACAATAGAGTTAAGAACTGGGGAGTTATTATTCTTTTGAATCAGAGGAACTCTAAAATGAGACAGGATTTATTAAATGAAATCTATGATACTTTATTAAAATAGATCTTTCCAGAATATGCTCTGGTAATTATAAATCCCCCTTATTACAGGAGGATTTATTTTGTATTCAGTTTCGTTAAAAGAAATCTATATGACTCTAAAAACGGAAAAATGATCCGTTTGAACTAAGTCTTAATTACGGAAGAATTGACCGATATCTGCGGAATCAAACGTAAAAGCTGCTTGATTTTCAGATTTATCTATTTTTTTGTTAATCGTCAATGCCCATAGAACCAATTCTTTACAGAAATTTTGATCCTCTGCACTTAATCCGGAAGTATTTTCTTCAACTACAGCTACTAAAGGAGGAATGCTGTTGAGCTTTCCATAATATTCCTTATCAGTATCCATATAATTGAGCTCCAGATGGTTTTTATTAAACCATTTGATTAAGTCGGTATACGGTGTTTTGATGCCTTCTTTTTCCAACTTAGAAATACGAGGAAACAGGCTTTCAAATTGAACCATAACGGCTTTATCAATTAATATCTTTGCAACATAATCTGCACCTTCCTGTTCACCTTCATACACAAGTTCGATTTTTCCTGTAATAGACGGAATAATTGACATGAAGTCAAGTAATCGAACTGTCATTTTTTTAGCATCTGATTCGATCAAACGTAATTTTGCGGCGGCAACCAGATTTTCCATCGCACTGATGGTAAGACGGGCACTGACACCGCTTTTTGCATCCACATATTCACTATCGCGTGCTGCAAAAGCGACTTCCTCTAAAAGATCTTTTGCCAGCCCCGGAATTTGTATTCTTGATTGATCTTCAGCTGAAACTCTGGCTTCCTGCTCTGTAATCTGGCGGGCAAGGGCAATCGTTTGAGGATAGTGCGTGAAAATCTGTGATCCGATTCTATCCTTTAAAGGAGTTACGATACTTCCGCGATTGGTATAATCTTCCGGATTGGCTGTGAATACAAACTGGATATCAAGCGGCATTCGCAGCTGAAAACCACGAATCTGAATATCACCTTCCTGTAGAATATTAAACAGAGATACTTGAATCCTGGCTTGTAAATCGGGCAATTCGTTTAAGACAAATATAGAACGGTTAGCACGGGGAATCATTCCGTAATGCAAAACACGTTCATCGGAATAAGGCAGCTTTAAAGTGGCTGCTTTGATCGGATCTATATCCCCAATCAAATCGGCAACATTCACATCCGGTGTTGCCAGCTTTTCAAAGAATCGGTTGGAGCGGTGTACCCATGCAATTGGAGTATCATCGCCATGTTCAGCAATAAGATCTCTGGCAAATTTTGAGATAGGATGAAATGGGCTGTCATTGATTTCTGATCCCTTTACAATAGGCATATATTCGTCAAGAAGATCAACCATGCTTCTCGCAATCCTAGTTTTTGCCTGTCCGCGTAAGCCCAGAAGATTGATATGGTGACCGGCAAGAATTGCCTTTTTCAATTGGGGAATTACCGTATCTTCATAACCTAATAGTCCTTCAAATACGGGTTCTTTAGCTTTAATTCGTGCAATTAAATTGGCCTGGATTTCTTCATTAATCGTTTTATCAGTGTATCCGGATTTTTTTAACTCTTTGAATGTAATATCGTTTTTCATTTTTCTTTTAAGTAATAATAATTATTGAATAAGACCGTAATCTTAACACTTTAACTGTAATTTTGGCATCTGGCATCTAACTTATATTCTCTTTATCCTGTTTTTTTCATAATCTTCAAAAATCATTTGTCCCAATCCAGACAACCCTGTCAGAAAGGCTTTCCCTTTATTTTGTGCGGTAAATGCTTCTACAAACTGGCGTAGGTAAGGATCCTGGGCAATCATAAATGTGGTAATGGGAATTTTCAACTTTCTGGCTTGTGCTGCCCTGTTGAGGCACTGGGAAACAATCATTTCATCCAGACCGTTACTGTTCATGTAAAATTCTCCGGTAGGTAACTGGATACAGCTTGGTTTTCCATCGGTAATCATAAAGATCTGTTTGTTGGTATTCCTTTTTCTGCGCAGAATATCCATAGCCAGTTCCAGACCTGCAACAGTGTTGGTGTGATAAGGGCCTACCTTCAGGTAGGGAAGGTCTTTTACTTTTATTGGCCACGCTTCATTTCCAAAAACGATAATGTCGATCGAATCTTTGGGGTATTTTCTGTTAATGAGTTCCACTAACGCCATGGCTACTTTTTTAGCAGGCGTAATCCGGTCTTCCCCATATAAAATCATGGAATGGCTAATGTCGATCATAAGGACAGTACTCATTTGAGCTTTATGCTTGGTTTCCTCTACAATGAGATCATCTTCCGTGAGACGTAAATCTGCAATTCCATTATTGATCTGTGCATTTTTTAAGCTTTCGGTCATGTTTACCAGAGATAAGTCATCTCCATATTGATAGGAACGATTTTCACCATCCCGCTCATCACCGACTCCTGTTTTTGTTGTACGATGGTTTCCTACACCACTTTTTTTCAGCTTTCCAAAAATCTGATCTAGGGCATACTCCCGTAAAGCGGCTTCCAATTTAGCGGTCAGTATATTTTTGCCTTTTCCGGATCCGGTATTGCCTTCTTCGGTATCATCCTCCTTCTTAATATATCCCCGTTTTCTTAAATCTTCTTCAAAATCCTCAAGGGTGTATTCATCAGTGAAAATGTCATACTCTTTATCCAGCATATCGAGCCAGTGAAAAGCTTCTTCGATATCACCGGAGGTATGGGTGAGCAGGTCTTTAAAAATGTCGAAAACCCGATCGAAATTGGATACTTCTTCCGGAATATGTTTACTGAATATAAAGCCTTTTTGAAAATTTAAATATGTATTTGTCATAAGACGCTACTGTTTTTCTATTACTTGCTTTCGTATTTTGTGTACTTTATTGAATGGCTAAGTAGTTTTTTTGTATTGAATTCTAGTGAAATTGTTCTCGCAATATTCTGTATTTTTTACTGTGTTTAAAACAAACAAGTTACGAAATATCATAAAAGGAGTATGCAATGCAAAATAGAAAATACTAATGATTGTGATATGAAATGAGCATATAGTGTTCATTGAAATTCTAATTGGTTATTATTGTTTTTCGTGACTTCTGAAACTGCGATATAATCAGGCTTTGTAAGCGTAAGTGAAAATTAATTACATTATTTTTTCTTTTGCAAAATTCTGAACATTATCTTTGCAGCTATTAAAGAAAAATTGATGATGAAAAAAATAATATTTCTCGCTTCCGCTGTTTTAGTACTCAATTCTTGTGTGGTATCTACTGCTGCAAAGGTAGTAAAGGGTGCTGTAAACGTAAGTTACAAGGCGGTAAAAGGAACCGTGAATGGAATTAGCTGGGCAGTAAGCAAAGCCAAGGGAAAAATTGATGAAGATCGTTTAGATGGGACCTGGAGAGTGGTGGGTGCTTACCGTGGCTCTTTTGAAGATTTTACAAAAGATCAGAACCCTGAAAGCTCTTTTACTTCAGACTGTACAGATGGTTTCGATCAGATTGTTTTCAAAGCTAAAAAATCCAAGTTCAAACCGGCACATTGCAGCTCTGGTAAGGAGGATTGGGTGAAATATTCACTGGAGTTCGGAAGAAACCCTGTAACCCAGGAGAAAGAAAATTATATTAAGTATAACTCCAATAATTATATTTCCGTTATCGATGTTAATAATAAAACAATGGTTCTGGAAGGAAATGTAATTCCTAAACTGGCTTTTTCAGGGACTAAACTTTTTCTTTTAGAAAAGGTAAAATAGAACTTGAAAAAATGGGGAATAATATCCCTGTTTTATATCTTTTCCTTATTCCAAATATTGATTAATAGATTTTATTCCACCGGCACTAGTGATGATATAGAGCTTATCTCACTGTGGTGTCTGAAAACATTGTACATGAAAAAAAATAGCTTGTTACTTTCTGCAAAAGGATTTTTTATTGCAGCTTGTCTTTCCTTCAATATGCTGGCATACGCTCAGAAAACAGCAGATATTTCAACAATTTCAGAAAAAACTTTAAATAGCATTCTGGAGAAAAACAGAACTTATTACACACAGGGGAAAGTAGCTGATTATATTCCTGAACTTGGAAAAATGGATGCCAATGCCGTTGCTTTTTCAGTAGTAGAGAACAATGGAAAAATAGTCAATGTAGGAGATGTACACAAGAAATTTACGATGCAGAGTATTTCCAAGATTATCGCATTAATGATTGCCGTAACCGAAAAAGGAGAAGCCAACGTGTTTGATAAAATGGGGTATTTTGGTACCGATCGGCCTTTTAACCATTTTTCAAATCTTGAAACTACAGGAAAACCCCTTAATCCGATGATGAATGCCGGGGCGATTCTAACGACTTCTTTAATTTCCGGAGAAGGGGAGAAGCCGTTTCTTAAAATTTTGGAGATGGTCCGGTATATCACCAAAGACCCGACTATCGATTATAGTAAATCTGTTTATGAATCCGAAAAATCCACAGGACATCGTAACCGTGGAATGTTCTATCTGATGAAGAATAACGGATTGATTTCTGGAAATGAAGACCAGCTGGATAATTATTTCAAACAATGTTCTATTGAGCTGACGACTGAAGATCTGGCTAAAATAGGATACTTCTTTGCAAACCAATGCGTCCGCTTTGACGGGGATGCTACCTATAAAAATCCGGATATTGCCAAACTGGTAGAATCACAGATGTTGATTGCCGGAATGTACGAATTCAGTGGAGAATATGCCAGAACTGTGGGATTGCCGAGCAAGTCCGGAGTGGGTGGTGGAATTACAGTAAGTGTTCCCGGAAAGATGGGGATTGGTGTTTTCAGTCCGGCATTGGACAAACACGGAAATTCATTGGTGGGTTATCGCATGATTTTAGACCTGGTAAAGCAATATAATTTAAGTGTGTTTTAGAAAGCACATTAACTTGTTTTTATTTTAAAACATAAAGAAATCAATCAATCAATATAATTAGCCACAAAATTTGTGGCTTTTTTGTTACCTATTCGATCAGTGAGGGTTAAAATAACCAGAATAGAGTTAAACGCAATGACGCAAAATCTCTAAAAGGAATGTGTTTTAAGGCGCAAAGGCGTTTCACTTAGCAAAGAGAAAAATACTTCTACTATCCATGGGATTTCTAATCTTCGATTTGAGAATGTAGCTAGAACAGCGGAGTGAAGGAATCTAAACTTAGCAGGAAAATAAAAATCTGCTAAATGAGTTTGATTGGCGAGTATAAAAAACAAGTAAAGTCTTTAATGCTGAATAGCTTTGGCTAGATTCCTCCACTTCGTTTTCGCTTCGTTACTGAAATCGAAGATTAGACGTAGTCAATGACAAATAAATTAACCACAAAAGTCACAAAAGTTTTTAAACACTTTAGTTATTTAAGTTCAATTCATAATGTATAACAAGTACACATAAGCTTTTTAAAAATCAAAGATTTTTATAAGATTTGCGAAATTCGCTTAATCTGCGAGAGCTAAATAATCATAAAAATATCTGTGTAAATCTGAGGAATATGTGGGAAAAATTAAAAGACAAAAATTTTTAAAACAGAAGATTTAAACCTTGTTCCACTCATTCAGAAACTTCTCGATACGATTTCTTCAAAATCTACTCGAAGTGACGATCTTATTAAAATTAAACGAAGAACATCTTCCACCGTGAGTTCGAGTGAAATTATTTGAAATGCAATGGAAAATAATTTTGTATCGAGAACCAGTTCTAATGAATGGTAAAAAAAATTGTGTTAAAAATAGAATTAATAAAATAAGCCAACGTCCTGTAGCAGAACGCCGGCTTACATAAAAGTTAATACATTGAAGTTGGCTTTATCCCAACCATTTATAGATAGGACCTCCTATACTTCTGGCCCAGTAAGTAAGTGAATCTCTTGTTCGGGTACCACCCATGATGGCATTTTGCAAAGCCAATTCCAATTCCTCATCAGTTACTTCATCTCTGTTTTGGGCAATAGTGGTAATGTTTTTTCTAATAATGGCATCGATATCTGAGTGTCCCTCTCTTTTAAGCTTAGAAAATAATAGCCCTATAAGGGTGAGGTTAGCGCGAGTATCATCTTGTCTTTGGTTTCTTAAGTCATTGATTTGCCGAAAAGTATCGAGGTATTGGTCAATATTTCCATCTGCATTGTCCTGTATACCGTGTATTCCACCTCCCAACAAAAAATCGGCACTACGATCTGCGGGAAGGATATAGCGTTTATAACGTTGGTATAAATCGTAAATGGATGGAAGACCTATAGTGGCAATAGCGGTACCTCCAATAGCAGCCAGCCAACCCAACAAAGTATTGGGCATATAGGCTGCAGCTGTTTCTAAAAGTTGTTTGTAATTAGGCATATGATTATAATTTTAATGATTTTCCTTTTAGGATTAATTTAAACGATCCCGGAACCGGGCGGCTCCTTCTTGTAGAATGGCACGTGCGGTTGGATTGACATGAGCTCCAAACTGGATCATGAATTCATCCCAGACGTATTCTCCACGGCCTCTTTCCCCTCGCCAGTATTGATATTCCATGACACCAAGTCTTCTGTTGTTTTCGAAAGTCCTGGGTGCCCTCATCAGCTCCTGAGCTCGTGGGGAATTAAACAGACTGCCAATTCCTTGTTCTCCAATATTTCCAAAAGTCAAATGAATCAGCCTTATAGCTATAAAAACACCAAATCCGACCTGATCGGAGGTGAAATCTCTGGCACCCAGCATGGCACCTAGTCTTCTCTCGCGATTTACCTGCTCAGGATTTGCCAGAGCCTGGTATTGTTGATAGTAATTATTTCCTAACCAGCCAACGGTGCCTAATGCTCCTGCTGTCCGGGTGGTTCTTAAAAGTAGTACATAGTATCTCATATTTTTATATAATTATAATTAAGTTGGTTGTCCTGAATTTCAGGAGTTGCATGATTATTTTTTTATTCAACGAGTTTGATAAAATCCTGAGCCGGATATACCCATTCTTTTCGCAGTGTCACAAAGTTCAGGTTTAAGGTAAAGGTGTAAAACAGGGGATACCCCCATTTTCAGAAATTGGGTGTTTACCCTTATTGGAGAATGGTAGGATAGTAATGGGATATTTAGTGTAATTTCAAGCTATGAAAAGGAGAGTTATTTCAACCGATCTTTCATCCCTGTTAGGGTCATTGAAAAAGGATGTAGTAACTACCATTTTTTTGAAAAAAGTTAGTCTGTTTTACAAAATTAATTTTTATTATTACACCTTGTAATCAAACAAATGATCAAATGTCGAAAAAAAAATTAAGTGAATGGTATGCCACGGCAATTTGTGGTAATGACATCACCTCTTCGTGCCTGTATGTTTCAGCACTGGTTATCGTAGCAGCCGGACAATATGCATGGGTAGCTCTTTTAATGGTGGCGGCGGTATTGTTCCTTTTCAGGAAAATCTATGGTGAGGTGGTAGGAGCCCTTCCTCTTAATGGGGGTGCATATAATGTCCTCCTTAATACAACAACAAAAAGTAATGCATCTATAGCTGCATGTCTTACCATACTTTCCTATATGGCAACGGCCGTTATTTCATCCAGTGAGGCCATGCATTATCTGCATCATATTTTGCCTTATTTCAATGTGAATATAGCCACTTTCGTCTTATTATTAATCTTTTTAGGACTTACTATTTTAGGAATTTCTGAAAGTGCCTCGGTTGCATTGGTTATATTTATTTTCCATATGACCACCATGCTTTTGCTCGTAGGCTCATGTGTTTACTTTTTGTTCAATAATGGTTTTTCGGTACTTATTGATAATTTTCATTTACCAGTAAAAAGCGGAAGTATCCTTACAGCAATTTTCTTTGGATTCTCGGCAGCGATGCTCGGTATTTCAGGTTTTGAAAGTTCCTCTAACTTTGTAGAAGAGCAGGAGCGCGGTGTTTTTGCAAAAACATTGCGTAATATGTGGATTGCAGTGTCTGTGCTGAATCCATTGATTGCTTTTCTGGCGATTTGTATTATTCCGATTGGTGAAGTGGAAGGGCATAAGAATTCTTTTTTGAGCTATATAGGTACGCTTACCGGTGGTACATGGTTGGCAACGATTATTTCTATCAACGCTGTTTCTGTATTAAGTGGAGCCGTTTTAACTTCATTTGTGGGAGTTAATGGATTGATTAAAAGGATGACACTGGATAGAATTCTTCCTAATTATTTTCTTAAAGAAAATAAAAGAGGAAGTACATATAGAATTTTAATACTCTTTTTCCTTTTATGCATTTCTGTGCTTTTAGTGACCAGAGGGCAGTTGGCACCTTTGGCTGCTGTATATGCTTTATCCTTTCTTACAGTAATGGCATCTTTTGCGGTGGGGAATATTCTTCTTAAATTAAGGCGTTCCCGACTTCCAAGACCAGAATATGCCAAGCCCGGAGCGGTTCTTATTGCTCTTTTTGCGGTCTTAATCGCATTGTATGGAAACGTTCAAACAAAACCCCAGTACCTGGTGACATTCCTGCAGTATTTCATTCCTTCGGTGCTTATTATATTGGCGATGCTGCTAAGAAAAGATATCCTTCATTTTTTAGTGAATACCTTACAATCGGTTTCCAAAGGGTACAAGAGATATACGGTTACGAGGCAACGGTTTCTGAACCGGAGTATAAAGAAGCTCTATGAACAGGATTTTGTTTTCTTCTCAAAAGGGGATGATATTGCCACACTGAACAAGGTGATGATGTATCTGCATGAGAATGAGGTGACGAATAAAATGAAAATAGTGACGGTTTTAAAGCAAGAGCAACAACCGGATCCTAAATTTATGGCTGATTTTGATGTTCTGGACAGAGCATACCCGGAGGTGGATATGGAATATATTACATTAATGGGAGACTTTACTCCTGAGCTGGTAGAACAACTGAGTAATGAATGGGGAATCCCTAAAAACTTTATGTTTATCAGTAGTCCGGGAGAAAGATTCAGTTACAGGGTCGATGAACTTGGAGGGGTGAGACTGATTTTATAATTATAGCAAGCTAGCTTTAATAAGCTTATTATTTTGAATATATTAATTGAGACGTATTGGAAGATACGTCTCAATTAATTATTGACCTTTCCAGTCGTTTTAAATATCGGTCTAGAAAGATGTCCACTCATTAAAGGAACCTATGCAAAAAAGTGAGCTCTAAAGCTCACCTTTCATGTATATTGATATTGAAAAGGATTCTAATTCTAGAAGTTCAGATCAGGCCATTTGCTTAAAATAGCGTCGGCAGGAGAACCGAAAGCCTGGTCTCCGGAAACAGTGGATCCACCTAGTATGCCAACCAGCATAGAATCATCTGTTGTGAAAATAGCAGAGCCGGAATCCCCTGAGTTGGAAAAACGTCCTGCTTTCCCTCTTATCATAGTCAGGTTATTGCCAATAACTTCTGTTCCGTCAAAATTATCTAGTCTTAGAGAAGTGGTAATACTTGTGATATTTCCTGTTGTAATTTCAGTGGTAATACCGCTCTTGCAAACTTCTTTGCCTATAATGGAAGCATCGATTACAGCAAATCCTCCAATGATACTTCCTACACCATATACTTTTCCAATAGTAGCATTTCTGAACCATCCTTTTCTGGCAATGGCGCAGTCTAGCCAGGAATCGATTGTTCTTGAGCCTCTCTGGAAAGAAACATTCTGATGATAATAGCTCTTCAGAGAAGCGCAGTCATGACAATAGTTGAGCGTTGTTTCCCATTTGGATTGCTGGCATACATCTGAATCCAGTTTAGTGGTCGTTCCCACCAATACATGGGCGCACGTCATCATATAAGGGTTGTCGTCATTCTTTTTATTGACCATGACGCCTAAAGTGCCACTGCCTGCAATCTCTTTTCCACCATGCACAATCTCACCGTTGGCCGAGATGCTGATACCTCCGATCAAGGGATCCGTTTTTTCTTTTCGGGAAGCTTCTACAATGGTTTCAGAGTCTGCAAGATGATTGGGTTGAACTTCAAATTCAATGACATCTGTAGGGCATCCGAAAATTGCTGAAGGAATCGGATGACTTACCTTTGATAAAGGGAGTTTCTTTTTTACTCCGAAAGTATAACTTAAAGTAGGCGTCAACTCATCATTGACAATTTTCAGAGAAACACCCACAGATGATATTTCAGGTCTTTTGAAGTATTCTTCAATAAGTTCAGGTAATTTTTGGGCCATGGTATCATGTAAGGCCAATTCTTCGTTACTTAGTTTCATGATTTTGGTTTTTGGTTAGGTTGATCATATTGAATAAAAGGTTGATCAGATGATAGAGTCTCTAATCCGTAACTAGATAAGTAAAGCAGTTCCGGATTTAATGATCCTTACTACAATACATTAATTCAGCTTAATTGTTCCTGAAGAAGGAGCTCCTCCTCCTGCAGGGGGTGGACCACCAGCAGAAGCCTGATCAGCTAACATACGGTATTGGGATGTTCCTTTTTCAGTACTGATAGATCCGGAAACAGTATACAGGTAAAGATCGCCTGAAACAGAATAATCATTGGCGGAATTGTTCACATAGAAATCAATTTTTACCGATGACATGTTTTTTGCCCGTTCAAGAAATGCGTCCATTAATGTGGTAATTTGAGCTTCAGTTAGCCCTTTAGACTTCATGGAATCTTTTGTTTTTTCATAAGAAGCGGAAGCTCCACCACCTCCAAAGAACCAGGTCCAGACAGATAGATTGGCGCTTGCTGACGTTTTTTCGTATTCTTTTACCTGCTCTTTGTAAGAAGCATCAAGCATTCCTAAAGCCAAAGCGTTAAGACTTTTTACATCTTCACTGGACAAGGCGGATATTTGAAGTGTAGCTGTAATTCTTCCCTCTGTGTGAGCAGGGATAGTATAGGACAATCCGGTAAGTTGCCCCTGGCCGGATACTTCGATTGAATAAGATTCTTTGGCTTCTCCTTTTAATTCTGCGATAACTGGTTCGAAAGGATCGCTAAAGCCTACTCCTGTTTTTGTAATTTCAATTGTTTCCATTAGTTTTTTTGTTTTGGTTATTTAGACAGGCTTTTCAGATCCCGCCTCTGTATTGTATTCTTATTGAATAGCTCAAAGGAACAAACAAAAAAGATCAGATTTTAGAGTAGAAATAACCAAATTCAACCTTCCGTAGAAATACTTATTTACCGGATGTTAATTGAAAAAAAGGAAATGAGGGAAATTTAGCCTGAAGAATGATTGGATTTTTGTGTTGGGAGCTAATTTTAATGAATAAGTATATTAATACAATATTATAGGGTAGTTTTTATATACTTATAGTATAGTTTTTCTGAAAATGTAATGATTATTTAATATTTAAAAAAAGCTGATTGATTTAAAGATCTACCACATTACAGATCATTTAGTCTACTGGTATTTCTGTGTTTTTTTCATTTTACAGATATGTGTTTATATAGTAATGAAGGATGTTATTTCAGATTTGATGTAAATATTTTTTCGTAAATTACTTATCTGGCAGAAATAAAATAATTTCTTTAAATTTTTGATGGTTCTCCTATTTTTAAGTTTTCTGGCTTGTCAAAAATTTAGCAGCCGTATATAAACAAAAAAATATTGATTATGAAAATAGGTTTAATTGGATTTGGAAAAGCAGGAAAAGCAGTAGCAAATGTTATACTACAACATCAGGAATATTCTCTGGAGTGGGTTTTGAGAAATAGTAAAGCTATGGAGCATTTTTCCGCTAAAGAATTTTTGGGGATAGAAAGCCCTGATCCGGCACTTATATTTTCACAACAGGGATTAGATATCAATCAATTACTGGAAGATTATCCGGTAGATATTATTATTGATTTCTCTGCAGAAAAAAGTATTTATAATTACGGGAAAGCAGCAGCTGAAAAAAAGGTTAAAATAATATCGGCTGTTTCTCATTATGACGAAAAGGAGAAAGCATTTTTAAAGCAGCTTTCAGAGAATGCAGTGGTTTTTTGGTCTCCTAATATTACGCTGGGTGTTAATTATTTGCTATTTGCGGCTTCACTATTGAAGAATATAGCCCCGGAAGTAGATATCGAGGTTATTGAAGAACATTTCAAAGCTAAATCCGGGATTTCGGGGACGGCAGTGAAAATTGCAGAAGCCCTGGATATTGAAACAGAAAGTATTAATTCCGTAAGAGTTGGAGGGATTGTCGGAAAACATGAAGTTATTTTTGGTTTTCCCTATCAGACCGTGAGGCTTGTGCATGAATCTATTTCCCGGGAAGCTTTTGGAAACGGAGCCTTATTTGTAGCAGGAAATATTAAGAATAAACTTAATGGACTCTATAATTTTGAAGATATTTTGAGACCCTATTTTTTCAGCGGAATAGAAAGTCATTTATCTTAATTCTTTATTCGCTAATCGATCTTCAATAGCTTGGTAAGGAGTAAAATTCCTAACTTTACGCTCTTGATTCAGAACATGAAGAAAACGATTCCAACGTACGACTTAAACAATGTTTCCCGGCACGGTATTGTAGTGGAGAAAGTGGAGCGACGTCTTATGGAAACTGAAGATAATCTGATCGATAAAGGAATTCACAGGGATAATCATTATATTTTCATGTTTTTGGAAAGCGGTTATGCTAAAATGATGGTTGATTTTACCATTATCGAAACGCATGAGCCTGCTATTTTCTTTTTACTTCCGGGCCAGGTACATCAGGGGTTGATTCTGAATGATGTTTGCGGATGGTTTCTGGCGGTTAAAACGGAAGTACTGCCCGACTTTGTACGTTCTGTTTTTGAAGAATCATTGGTTGAGGCAAAGCCTTTATCTGTTAATGAAAGCTGGGCTGAAAAATTAAATGCTTGTGCTGCATTACTTCACTCTTCCTGCACGGAAGAAATGCTTGATACGAGAGAAGGGTTTTCGGTGGTTCAGTCTTTGGTGAATGCTTATACCGGAATGTTTGCTCATCAGTTCCTGCATGAAAGAAAACATGAAGATGCAAAAGAAAATCGTGCTTTACAACTCACAAGGCAGTTCCGGATATTGATCAGAAAAGATTTTAAATCCGTGAAAAGTCCATCATTGTATGCTGAAGCATTACATATTTCTCCCGGGTATTTAACGGAAGTGGTTCATGAGGCAACAGGGCGATCAGCATTGCACTGGATTCAGCAGGAAATCCTGGTAGAAGCTAAAAGATTATTGGTTTTTACCCACCTCACTATAAAAGAAATTGCTTACGAATTGGGGTATAGTGATCATACCTATTTTTCTCGTTTATTTTCCAAGCTGGAAGGTCGCTCACCTTCAGACTTTCGGATGAACAGCCGAAAGTAAATACAACCGTGAATAGTCCAATTAATTCCTTGAAATGACTATCGGTTGACCTCTCTTTTGTTCCTTTCTTTGTCATAAAATATATTATGCCAAGTTTACCAAAATGGATCAACGATACGATGGAAAGTGTTTTACCATCTAAATTCAAAGACTGTACGATCATCAATACTGAAGATATTTCAAACACCCTACGGCGCATCCGGTTTGAAACCGATTTGACCGGAGTAGACTTTTCTCCGACTTATGCGATCGGAATCAGGATTAATGAAAGGGATTTCCGTAATTATTCCCCTTTTAATTTTGACCGTGAGCGTGGAACTTTTGATATCCTGTTTCACCTTCATGATATTACGGCAGCAGGATGTCGTTATATTGAAAGTTTATCAGCAGGAGATACCATGAAAGTGTTGCTTCCCAGAGGAAGAAAACTCTTTGACCCGGAGGCAAAAATTCATTTCTCAGTAGGAGATGAAACTTCGCTGGGAAGTTCTTTATCGATTAAAGAAGCAGCTGAGAGCTCAGACCGGTTGTTTTTATGCCTGCATGAAATGGAAGAACCTGTAGCTCTGGAAACATTGGATTTGTTTGGCTACCACACGCCTAAACACAATACCATGAAAACCATAGAAGCATTGACTTGCTTTTTAAATGAAGAGAAACAAGCGGTCGATAACAGGGAGGTTATATTTTATATTACAGGAAATGGTAAGAAAATGTCTCTGATCAGAAGATTCCTTAAAGGAGGGGGAGTAGATCCGACTTGTATCAAATCCCAGGCTTACTGGATGGAGGGAAAAAAAGGTCTGTGAAAACACAGACCTTTTACTTTATATCATATTGATCCCAATAGCATCGGGATGTCGATTATGTAAATGATTTCATCATACGGTGGTAGTCTTTATCGCTGATATTTGAGGCTTTTACCTTAATGCGAAGTGGATTTTCCTTTTGTTGGGTACTGACTTCTATAACCACATTCTTTGCCAGTAAAGATCTTTCAAGTTTAAGCGCCTTTAATCGGGTTACGGGATAATCGACTTGCGGAAATATAATTCCCTTTTTGATGGGGTGGTAGTATTTGATTGAAAAGACTGCACCTGTATTTTCAAAATGAAATACTCTTAAACGGATAATACTGTTTAGGATCAATAAAAAGAAGACAGCAGATATAGCTAATAGAGGCCATTCGATATTCTCTTGTATGAAAGACTCTAAAATAAATCCGGCAATTACTAAAAAAACATCAATTACCAAAAGAATCATCAGAATTCTCATCTTAAGTACGATTTTATTCCTATTTGTTATAATCATTGAATTTATATTAATTAATCGTAAAAATTTATTTATTCGACAAAAATAACAAGATTATTTTATTTTTAATATGTTAAATTTCATTTTTTTAATAAAAAATAATTCCTCGTGTGGGATCTAACACGCTAAAACCATGCTTATCAGGAGAAAAACACAGGATTGCTGCTTGAAAATTTTTTTTAAAGATGAAGTAAAATATTCCCTATATCGGGATTAAATTAGTAAAAATTGCTGAAATCTTATAAGGTGAAAATATAAAAAAGGGCATCATTTTAAAATGTTGCTCTTTTTTTATGGAGTAATATCAAAAGATTTTTTTTCCTGAAATACCTTTATGGGTGGCGATTATTGTCGAAATATGTTTTACCTTTTTTAGATGTGTTTTCACCATTAGGAGAATTCCCTCGTTTTTGAAAATCAGTTTTTTCCCTGAGTGTTGATTTGTTTTTGTTTATGAAATTTGTATCAGACAAAAGAGAGAAAGTAACCGATGATTTACGATTCCCGTCACAATATAAAACAAAAGATGGAATTGAGATGAGAGAAATCTTATAGAATGTCAAAAAAACTAAAACTAAAATAACCATTTAAACGAAAAATATGGCAGATACAGTAAACAATCAGACTACAGATGCAGTTACGCAGACCAATGTTACCGTGCTTGGTGAGTCTCCGGCACAAGCTATGAGTATGCTTTATCAGATGGCCACGCATGCGAGTGGAATTTCTATTCAGAATTCAGTATCGAATCAGCAGAACCTGAATCAATTAAACCCTGCGATTGTTGCGGATGCCATTAAGATTTTAAAAGGATAACCTAAAACCTTATAACCATGGCTGAGAATGATAAAGATGCAACCAAAAAAGCTGCAAAAGCTGATCCTACCACTCCGGAGGAAAAAGCAGTAGTGTTTGTGAACACTGAAGTTTTATCGCCGCCGCCGACCGATCCGATGTTGGGAGCTGCGAAAATAATGATTGATCAGTCGACCGGGATGATGGTGCAGGATTTACAATCATTTTTAAAAGGATTTGAGCAGGTGGGCCTTGTTGCTCTGAGCAAGCTGGCTTTTAATTATTTAACCTATGGAAATTATCACCCTCCGGTAGCGGGCGGCTCCAAAGAAAAAGCTGAAGAAGTTCCTGAATATGATCCCGAAAAAGGAAACGGAAACGCAATGATGAAGGACCTGTTCAAAATAGTAAGTGATTATGCCGAGGCAAAGACCAAACTTTCCGGTACCATTTACAACAACAATACCACTCCATTCTCAAACGGAATTCCAGACCTTCCCCCTTTGGCAGATATTTTCGGTGAAGAGGAAGATCCCGAAAAAAAAAACGAGTGACGCTACCGGAAACGGAAGATACCTCGGCACAGAAGGATTCTATGAAAAAAAACTTTATCACAGCTGATGAGGGGGAGTAGTGCTAAAATCCATAAAATTAACAGAGCCATTAGTAAAGCCTGAGATTAAAGAAGCGGTAGTGCCTGTTGAGCAACATATCAGTGAGCATACCAAGAAAAATATAAAAACAAAACTAATCGATCAACTTAAAAAAATAAGAGATGAATTATTCAATCGAACCAAAACCAGCTAAAATTTTAAATTTACGTTCCTTAACAGAACTGAATGAAAGTCTTTATCTGAGCAGAAATAGTGATAATGCCTATTTCAGCGTCAAGAAAACAGATAATAACAATGACCGTGATGTATTTAATATGCAAACGTCTAATGTCAGTATTCAGCCTATTGTGAGGCCGGTCATCAGTACCAAAGGTAAAAGAACCAACAACTACCAATCGTTTGTCATAGAACCGAAAGACAAAGCTACCGGAATAGCGGTCATCATGATCAAACTGGAAGAGAATCAGACTTTTTTCTGTAATGTAAGAATCCTTCCTCTCAGTACCCTGGCAGATATTGCTGAACCGGAGATGGATTCAAAACTTCTTACCATCAATCTTGAAAAATCCAAATGTGTTCTCAAAACAGATATAACGATTACGGCATCCAACACAGGAGAGGCACTGTATTCTGTACATGATGTAGATGTGAATGCCATATCCAACCTGGTGACTCCGGATGAAATTGTAGCATTAAAAAGGGAACTGGAGTTTCAGGGTTCAAAATTAATTGCCCATTATTTCCAGGAAATTCTTGAAATTATCCTTAATGAGAACCCTCCGGTTCATGGAAAGCAGCTTGCCATTCCGGACGACTATGTTTTACATCTTCCTAATGATCAGCTTAAGGAAATGATGTCAGCTAACGCGATTTCGGGATGTATAGCCCTGGAAATCATAGGAAGTAATGTAGTTCTGGGTCTTAACCAGGACTGGACTACAGCAGGTGCTTTTTTAGGCTATTTGCTATAGAAGCCTACTGCTGCACAGCGACCTCTTTTTACTCATCATCAAAAAATAATACCTATGCGAAGACGAATACACCATAGAGCTTCCAGACCTGCGCGTACACCAGCTCCTGATCCTATTCCGGTAATTATGGAAACTATTGAAACCATTGAACCTATTGTGGAACCGGACATTGTGGAAGAAGATTTAATGCCGTTCGTGATCAGTAACGAAGATGAAATCATTAACTACATCAAAGATAAAGCGACGAAGGAAACGTTGAAATCATTAGCCCCTTTGCTGGAAAAGCTCGAAGAAGCAGTTAAGCAGCAACAGGCCTATCAGGCAGCAACACCCGTATCGGGAAATCCGGTAGCGATGACTTATGAAGAACAGCTAAAAAGACTTCAGGATACTTCCGCAGGAAAAGTAAAAGAGAAAGAACTGAAGATTGCAGAAAGAATGGTCAAGCTGCAGGCAAGATTTGCTAATATCCGTAAATAATAAAATAACCAAAAAATGAATAGTTATGGTACATCATCAAAATGAAATCAATTTAGAAGTTGTAGGAATGTCTCCCACAGTACCTACTGCAATTTCGATGCAGGTTAATGCACACTCCACAGGATTAATGTATGAGCAGTCTGTATTGCATCAGCAGAGAGATGCGCTTATCGGATTAAGTAATTCTGTTATGGGAATAAAAAAAATGGGTTCCAGGAAATTGAAAAATAAAGAGCTGCTACAGTTTAGAAAGAGCCGTTTTAATTTCTAATCCGGAATATCAGATTACGGATGCGGTTTTCTTCCCGCAGAAATGGAAGCTGGTGACCTCAACATATATATTAGTCAAAATTTTTCATCCTCCCGCCAGCTTTCGGAATGTTGTCAATGCCCTGAAACGAGCCAATAAACCATGTGGAAATGCAATCTCTAGCTCATAACGTAAACTATGTACAACAGCCTGCAGGAGAAGAGTGGCTTCTTTCAAGATAGAGGTAAGAAGCCAAAGAAGGGACCGCATCCTTTTATGTAAAGACCAATCGAATATATCAGTATCTGCCCGTCCGCCTGATCCGCGAGAACAAATAAAAATAACATAAAAAAGCACAGTCAATCCATTAGTATAAAGGAAAACAAGTGTTTATGAAACGTACAGAGAATTTTGATTCTTGCCGGTTTCGCGGATAATGCAGATCATCATACCGATTGTAAAATATAAAAATGAAGAGATTTTAAATTCTCGCTGATTTAGCAGATAGCGCAGATGATTGTGGAGAAAGAGAATCAATTTAAATATTGAAAAATCTGCTCAATCTGCATAATCTGCGAGAGAAAATAGATCTGGTTGATGAAGTCAATCATTCAGATAAGATCCTTCAGAATGTATTAAAAAATGAAAACTAGTTTAACAATCAAATAATTATTAACCGGGATTTAAATCTCAAAAAAAACAGATTACAATTATGGCAACAACAGTTAATTCACAAATCACAGATGCAGTTACTCAATCGAATGTAAAAGTTGTAGGAGAAGCTCCAGCAATGGCTTTAGGCAACGTTTACCAGACTGCAGCACATTCAACGGGAATCATGTTTGAAAATGCGGTGAACACGCAAAACCAACAAAACATTTTAGGACAGGCAGCGACTACGCAAGGCGTTATGCAGATCTATAGCCTGGATACGGTAGCGGATGCGATCTCTATTGCAAGAATGCTTAATCCGAATTCTTAAAAACCTGTTTTCTGCTTGAGCAGGAAACCTATAACCATGGTCGGAATAGCCGACAAATTAAACTCTAATTAACAATTATCATTATGGCAACAGTAGTTAATGAACAAATTACAGATGCAGTAACCCAGACCAATGTAAAAGTAGTAGCAGAAGCTCCGGCAATCGCTTTAGGAAATGTGTATCAAACTGCCGCACACTCTACGGGAATTATGTTTGAAAATGCGGTGAATACGCAGAATCAGCAGAATATTCTGGGCCAGGCAGCCACTACTCAGGGAACCATGCAGATTTATAGCGTAGATACCATAGCAGATGCTCTTTCTATTGCTAAAATGCTGAATCCTTAAAAAATTCTATTGTGTGTAGAAAAAAATAATCTTAACAACCGGATCATCCGGTTGTTATTTAAAAACCTAATCAAAAAATAATTATATGGCAACAGTAGTTAATGAACAAATTACAGACGCAGTAACCCAGACCAATGTTAAAGTGGTAGCAGAAGCTCCGGCAATTGCTTTAGGAAATGTATACCAGACGGCAGCACATTCTACAGGAATCATGTTCGAGAATGCGGTAAATAACCAAAACCAGCAAAATATTTTAGGACAGGCTGCCACTACTCAGGGAGTAATGCAAATCTATAGCATGGATACTATTGCAGATGCAATTTCTATCGCAAGAATGCTGAATCCGAATTCATAAAAAACAATAACCATGATCAGATAGCCTGGTCATATCAACTCTAATCAACAATAATCATTATGGCAACAGTAGTTAATGAACAAATTACAGACGCAGTAACGCAGTCCAACGTAAAAGTGGTAGCAGAAGCTCCTGCAATCGCTTTAGGGAATGTGTATCAAACGGCGGCACACTCTACGGGGATCATGTTCGAAAATGCAGTGAATAATCAAAACCAGCAAAACATTTTAGGACAGGCTGCCACTACCCAGGGAGTAATGCAGATCTATAGCCTGGATACGGTAGCAGATGCGATCTCTATCGCTCAAATGCTTAATGCAGGTTCTTAAAAAAGTAATTTCTGCCAATGGCAGAAAGCTCAATAACCAGGGCCGGAAAGTCCGGTCAATTAAAATCTAATACCAATAATCATTATGGCAACAGTAGTTAATGAACAAATCACAGATGCTGTAACACAGTCCAACGTAAAAGTAGTAGCAGAAGCTCCGGCTATTGCTTTAGGAAATGTGTATCAGACAGCAGCGCATTCTACCGGGATTATGTTTGAAAATGCGGTAAATACGCAAAATCAACAAAATATCCTGGGTCAGGCAGCCACTACACAAGGCGTGATGCAGATCTATAGCGTGGATACCGTAGCAGATGCTATTTCCATTGCTAAGATGCTGAATCCTTCTTAAGCAAAGCGTGTTTTTAGAATTATATTGGTCAGGGAGAATGCTTTTATTTCTCCCTGATTTTTTTTAGCGATTATAAACCTTAATAACTTAAAATAAAATTGACATGAGACAGTTTCTATATCCTCTTTTGTTACGATCATCTCAGTATGCCCGGCTTCATTTGAAGAGTGATGAACCTTATTACAAATATTTTTTACAGATGGAGCGGTATGCTCCAACATTCCGTTATGTTGATACTATCGTATCGCCTACGGGAAGGGTAGGATCACCACTGATGGAGCCTTTCCGTATTTTTGGGAGATGGTTGGGGTGGAAGTTTTGCTATGCTGAACATGATTTTGAATTTAATGTTCTGGTGGGGCCTGTTTCCCCCTATCTTACTGCACGTTCGGTTTTTGAATTTTCGAAGAATTCTATCGGGCGAACAGTACCGGGTGCTATGAGAGGTGGAGACGGGGAGCTAATGGGAGTAAGGACCAATGATGCGGTGACAACAGCCGTATTCGGAGGCCAGGTAAGAACAACCCATAATGATGAAACAATGACAATGAGGAATTTTGCTGAACCGGGCCATGTTTTCAGTGGCGGGTACCTGGATCTTGCATTTATTGAAAAAGATGGTAATGTATACATCAATCTCCGAGGCGGCGGATACAATAATTTTGCTTCTCTTAATCAGGTTTTCGGAAGCTGGCTGTTCCCGGATATGGCAAGATCAAATGCAGCTGCATATCGGGCTTATAAAAATCTACCCCGAATAAAACATACCGTTGAGAATCTTCCCCCGAAAAAGAAGGAGCTTCCGTATAAAGAGTAAATCTGTATCCGGCGACAATATTTCATGGGAGAAATTACAAAATGACGTTCAAAAAGATAAAAATACTGAGACAGAATACAAATTTATTATTCTCTGATAACAAGGCGAACTTGAAGGTACCTTTTACCAGATTAAACAATTTGTATTCTATTCAGTATCAATTATCAATTATCAATTATCAATTATCAATTTTTTGGTTATTTGTCCAGCAACACGATTTCATGCGCATTCACAATATTATTTTGTACCGCATAAATAACCAGTCCGGCCATATTTTTCACACAGGTTTTGATCATTAGATTGGTTTTATGGGTTTCCACTGTTTTTGGGGAAATAAACAAAGCATCCGCGATCTCTTTGGTGCTTAGCTGCTGACATACCAATCTCAATACATCAATCTCCCTTTCTGTAAGGTCATCCTTAGAGTAGGCATGAAACTCCGGGAGTTTATTGGATAGCTGGCCACGCATTACCTCAACCTGCTCATCAGAAAAATAATGCCCATGATGGTATACTGCATGCATAACCTGTAAGAGTTCTTCCAGTTCAATTTCTTTGGGCAAAAAAGCATGGGCTCCCATTTTCAGCATTTGTCCCATAAATGAACGCCGGTAAAAACTGGAGAGCACAATGATTTTGGTTTCGGTATCTTTTTGAGACAAGACAGACATTACCTCAAGCCCATCACCGTTGGACATTCTGAGATCAAGGATTAAAATGTCCGGAATCTCCTTTTCTGTTTTATTCAGGAAATCATGGCCACTCGTTGCAGTCAGTACGACCTCGTAACGTTGATCCTGATCCATATAATTTTTTAAAAGTTGTACAAACAACAGGTCATCATCTACGATGCCGATTTTAATTTTTTTATTTTCCATTTTTTTATTTTTTTAGTAAATAGGCAAAAGGGCGAATAGGCAAATTTGCCTTAGCCTTTCAGCTCTTTTACGATTTAACGGTTTCACAGTTTTACGATTTCGCCTTTCAGCCTATCAGCCTTTTCGCCCCTCTTCACGCTTCAACAATCCCCACACACGCTATAAACTTCGTCCCCTTTTCCGGTCTCGACTTCAGCTTATAAACCGCCTGGATCTTTTGAGCCCTCGACTGGATGTTCCTCAGTCCAATTCCATTATAATGGGTTCCCTGTTTAAAACCACTGCCGTTATCTTCTATCGTCAGCATCAGGTATTCCAACGATATTCTCAGGGAAACATCAATCCTGGTGGCATTCGCATGTTTTAAAACATTGGTCACCAATTCCTGGACGATCCTGAAGATATTGAGTTTTACAGGACTGCTGATCGATGTGTCGGTGACGATATGATGATAGGCAATCTCTATATTCTTACCGATCTGGTTGAGGTAATCTGCAATCAGATCGGTCAGTTCAATTTCACTCAGGTCCGGAGGCGTCAGATTATGGGATAATTCCCGAATCAGCTGCATGGACTTTTTCAGATCCAGGTTTAATTCATCCCTGTTTTTATGATTCATATTTAGCCGAATGAGATTGAGGCGGGAAATAATGTTGTCATGAAGTTCTTCTGCCAAACGTTCCCGATCCCTTTCCTGTAAGTGTATCGTATTTTCCCAACATTCCGTCTGGGTATTCCGGACGAGCTGTATGACTCTCTGTTTGTTTTTCCTGATGCTTTTCAAATAGTTGATGATCAATAATGTGATCAATACTGTCGTTAAAAAAAATAGCCCTATACCAATCCATATCCATCCGACTACCAGGCCCGGATTTTCCCACTGCAACATCCCAGGTTAATAAAAGAAAGATAAAGGCACCATAATAAAACCCCTCTGAAAAGCCAGATAGGCGCTACCCATTCCAGATGATTTGTGATCAGGAATTGAAAGGTGGTGGAGATCAGGCATTCGACAGAAAAAAAAAGAAAAACGCAGATATTAATGATAAACAGGCTTTTTTCCATCCTTCCTTTTTTCAGCATTTGCATAAAATAAGCCGCGGCAAAACTACAGATGATGATACTGCTGATGATATTGGAATAAAAAGTAACGGGTGTCCCATGATGCAGATCGATCATATTGATGATGAAAAATACCGTAGCATACAGGTAAATGATTCCCTTTATGAAAACAGGAACTCTTAAACAATATTTGGTATAGATCTCTGTCATTATAACCAAGCCGAAAAATTGGCTCAATGCATAATTATAAATATTTAGGGTATTTAATTTTAGTAATCGCTCCACCAGATCTGTTAATTCAAGAGTCAATTCTCCAGCGAGGAATATCATCACCTCTTTTATTTTTATCCCGTTTTTTACGAACAAGATCAGCCCCACTAATAAAGTCAGGTTGATGAGTATTTGTAAATAGAGGGATAAGCTGTTATAAGTAAGCACCGCTTTTCAGCAAAAGTTGATAGTCAGCAGGGGCATCTACTGTGAATGGTGGTCGGGGAGTAGAGTAGTTTTCTGCCGTTTTGCTCATTTCGTTAATCGTTAGATCTTTGACCGTAATGATCTCTATATGGTAAGTAAAACCGGAAACACTTTTCTGAATATCGTTCGTAAGTCCAAAGAAGCAGGTACATGATTGTTTGCCTTCCAAACCTAATCGTTCATAGTCAGCGAACGGAATAGAAATGATTTGTACGAATGGTTCCACTTTCTGAGCTTTTAGCCATATGCTACCGTACATATTCCATCTGAAATTACGGTTGATGGCCGACTCCGAAGTAATCGGAGGACAGATCTCAAGGTTGGGCGTATTTTCAGTAATTGCATTGGGAGATTGACGGGTAAACTCTTTAATAAAAATGGTATTAAAATTTCCCTCTTTGTCACTTTTAGAATCGATCAGAAAAAATTTTAACACGTTTTCATCAATGCCAATATAAGCATGAATCCTTTTCTGTTCTTCTTTTCCCAGTATATTTTGCCATTGCCTGACCTCATCGCCGGAAACAGAAAAGTGGGTACCCTGGTTTAAATAGCCCAGAATCTCCGCTTCAATTGCATTATTTCCGTTCTTATAGGAATCAATAAGGCTTTTCCATTTTTTAATGGATTGATAAATGTTTTCAGTTGTCATGGTATTAGTGTATTAGTATATCATATATTGATGGAGGAAATTTACAAAAAAAATGGTTTTTAAATCACAGGGGGTAGAAATAGGGGTAATTTTGAAAATTTGGTTTAATAAAAAAATATTTTTATATTTTTGAAAAATTCTACAAAAAAAATATTTTGTTAATTGAAATATTTTCACAATCTTTGTAATATGAAATTTGAAAAACTCTACAATGCATAAAAATACAAAAATAAAGCTTGCCGATTTTTGCACGGTCAATTTTGGACCCTATTTGAAATCCGTTCAGGATAAGGGAGTTTTGTATTTACAAGTTAAAAATTTTTCAGATTCTGGAAGCTACCTTGACAATATAGACACTTATGTTTCATTTGATGACGTGAAAACCTCTCTTCTATTACAACAAGATGATATTATATTCGTAAGTAAAGGATTAAAATTCTTTGCCTACAAATATGATCAAATGATAGGAGATGCAATAGCATCATCTATTTTTTACATCATTAAGGTAAACCAATCTATTATTCTTCCTGATTACCTTTTATGTATGATGAACCATCCTAAAAGCCTATCTTACTTTTATAGTGCTAGCGCAGGAAGCTCTATCCCTTCTATCAGAAAGAAAGAGTTATTGGATTTTGAAATTCCTTTAATTTCTATAGAAGAACAAAAGAAAGTAATTGAATTTTTCAACTGTCACAAAGAGCAAATAAAAATCATGGAAGACTTAAAAGAAAAAAAACAACTATTATTCAATCAAACCATTAATCAACTAACCGGAATATAAACAATTATGCAAAATAAACTTACACAAACAGAAATTAACAACATTGTATGGAAAGCCTGCGACTCTCTAAGACCAGTGATGGGTAGTGGCTCTTATAAAGACTACATCCTTACCTTACTTTTCGTAAAATACCTTTCTGATGTTTGGAAAGAAAAGGGTAATCAGTATAGATTAAAATACCCCAACGATGAAAAAATGGTAGAAAGACAGTTGAGAAGAGAACGCTTCTTACTTCCGGAAGAAAGTAGTTTTGATTACTTATACAACAATAGAAACGAAAGCAATATTGGAGAATTAATTGACATCGCTTTAACAAAACTGGAAGACGAAAACCGTTCTAAACTGGCAATGGTGTTCCGTAGTATATCTTTTAACTCTGAAACCGCTTTTGGACCGACAAAACAAAGAAATCAGATTCTTAAAAACTTACTGATGGATTTATATGCATTAGATCTTCAACCTTCTCATTTATTAGATAATGATGTGATTGGGGATAGCTATGAATATCTTATTGCAAAGTTTGCTGGAGAAGCAGGAAAAAAAGCTGGAGAATTCTATACCCCGTCAGAGGTAAGTACTTTATTGGCTAAACTTATGGATGCACAACCGGGAGACAGAATATGTGATCCTGCTTGTGGCTCCGGTTCCTTATTAATTAAGGTTGCTAATGAAATTGACGGTAAAAACTATGCTTTATATGGGCAAGAGAATAACGGAAGTACATGGGCGCTGGCAAGAATGAATATGTTCCTGCATGAACAGGATAATGCTGTAATTGAATGGGGAGACACTTTAAACCATCCGCAATTAAAAGAGAAAGACTCTTTAATGAAATTTGATATCGTTGTAGCCAATCCTCCTTTCTCACTTGATAAATGGGGAGCAGAAGCCGCAGCGGCAGATGAATTTAACCGTTTTCACAGAGGTATTCCTCCAAAAAGTAAAGGAGATTATGCATTTATCTCCCATATGATTGAAACCACTTATGAAGATAAAGGAAAAGTAGGAGTAATTGTTCCTCATGGTGTATTATTCCGTGGAAGCAGTGAAGGGAAAATAAGAGAACAGTTGATTAATGAAAACCTATTAGAAGCTGTTATCGGCTTACCTGCCAACTTATTTTACGGAACAGGCATTCCTGCAGCGATTTTAATCTTTAATAAAGCAAAAGGGAAAAATAAAGATGTTCTCTTTATAGACGCAAGTAATGATTTCGATAACGGAAAAAATCAAAACAAGCTGAATGAAAAACATATTCAAAAGATTGTAGAAGAATATAAAAAATTTAAAAGTTTAAAACCCATTACAACAGAAGAAGGTGAAGTCTTAACAGATAAATTCTCTTATCGAGCTACCTTGAAAGATATTCAGAATAATGAATACAACTTAAATATTCCTAGATATATAGATACTTTTGAAGAGGAGGAAGAAGTAGATATCAAAGAAGTTTATAATGAAATTGTTACTTTGAAAAGCCAATTGGCAGAAACAGAAAAGAAAATGGAGGATTATTTAAAAGAATTAAACTTGATTTAATGATGGGCGATACTGAAACGATGTATAAAAACACTTCAATTAGGATGATTCCTGTGGAATGGGAAATTAGAAAATTTGGAGAAGTAGCAAATTTCATTAATGGTAGAGCGTATAAACAGGATGAACTATTAGATAATGGAAATTATAGAGTGTTAAGAGTTGGAAATTTAAAAACAAGTAATGAATGGTATTGGTCTGACTTAGAACTTGATGAAGATAAATATGTAAAAAATGGGGATTTGATTTATGCTTGGTCAGCATCTTTTGGTCCAAGTTTTTGGAAAGAAGAAAAAGTAATCTACCACTATCATATATGGAAAATAATACCCATAAGTATTGATAAAGTCTTTTTATATCAAACTTTAATATTTGATACAGAAAAAATGCTACAACATAAACAAGGTGGGACAATGTTTCATATTACTAAATCATTTATTGAAAATAGAGAATGTAATATTCCCCCCCCTCTCGAACAACAAAAAATAGCTCAAATTCTATCCACATGGGACAAGGCCATACAAGAAACTACTGATATTATTAAGGCTTTAGAAAAAAGGAATAAAGTATTAGCGTTTTCATTATTGACAGGAAAAAAGAGATTGAAAGAATTTAAAAATGACCATTTTAAGAAATCATTAGCGAAAGAAGTTTTTAAAAATATATCCATAAAAAATAATGATGAGTCCCAAGAACTTTTATCTGCAACACAGGAGAATGGAATAATCCCAAGAAGTTTGTTAGAAGGAAGAGTTACAATGCCAACAGGGAGTGTTAGTTCCTATAAGCTTGTTAAAAAAGGCAATTTTGTGATTAGTTTAAGATCATTTCAGGGAGGAATAGAATATTCAAATTATGAAGGAATCGTTAGTCCTGCATATACTGTTTTAAAAGCAATACATCAAATAAATGAAGACTTTTATAAATTTTATTTTAAAAGTACAGACTTAATTAATCGCTTATCAGTTGCTGTAATTGGGATTCGTGATGGGAAAAATATAAGCTATGATGATTTTTCAACAATCGCATTACCAAACCCTTCTTTGGAAGAACAAAATAAAATTGCAGATGTTTTGAATAAAGCAAACCAGGAATTACAACAATATAAGCAAAAACTAGAAAATCTAAAACAACAGAAGAAAGGATTGATGCAGCAGCTACTTACCGGAAAAATAAGAACTATGTAAAGTAAAACATTACCATAATAACCAAAAAACAAAAAAATTAATATGAGCAAAACTAGATCATTTTCAATTTATTTATTGAAAGAAAGTTATGACCCATCAAATTCTCTAAAAGATGATCATACATTAGAGTTAATTACAGAAGACCGAACAAATCTTCCTGAGGGTTCAATTATGTATATTTCGGATAGTCCTTTACGAGAACCCTGGTGGAAAGGATATTGGGGAATAAGCAAAACACTTGTACAAACACAAAAAAGTGCTTTGGTTTTTCTACCCATAAATGAACGATGGATAGTTTTGACATTTGGGTCTACATATCATCAACTAAAAGACAATTGCTATGAACACGACTTTGGTATCAGAACAACTCTTAATGCTCTTAACCCTAAAGAAATTAAATCTACGGATATTCTTCAACCTGAAAATGCCAAAAGACAAAGAATACAAAGTCCTGTTGATTCTGAATTAAGTTTTTTTGACCTTAAAAGCGATGAAACTATTCTCCAAAAAATGACAGGTTCAGTAAAGGAAGAATACCAAACTTTATTTAAAAAAGTTACAGGCGGTAATAGTCTAAGAGTGTCATCAAAATTAGAAGCTCAAGAAATATCAGATCTTTGTGGAAGTTTAATTGAGATCTACGAAAAAGAAGATTATAAAACAAATTTTCCGGAACTGCAAAATATTGTTCCGGTCAAGGATCCTGTAGTTATCAGTCAATTAGAAGACAAATTAATTCAGGCATTTAATCAAGATCCGGCTCCTGTTGAATTGGTGTTAGCAATACCTGAATTATTTGATTATTCTACTGATTATAAGATTAAATATTTTGGTGCAGGCAAGTCTAACTTAGAATTTACAGATGTATTTATTAAAGGGTACAGAGACTATCTAATGGATAGAGGGATTGAAGAAATTGATGATATAAAAAAATTTCACACCCATAAATTACAAACATTAAATGATGATGATAGATCAATTAAAGATTATACAATATTTAAAAGTTTTTTGTTTGACTGTGAAATAGATGATAAGACCTATCACTTATGTGAAGGAGAATGGTATTTTATCGAAACAGATTTTATTCAAAAATTATCTCATGAACTTGATCCAGTGTTTATAGATACACATACTTATCTTCATCAATGTGATAAAAAAAGGGAAGATGATTATAATATTTCTGTTAAAGATACTAATATAGAAGTAATATGCTTAGATAAAGAAAATATATCACCTAGAGGACAATATTCAGTGGAACCATGTGATTTGATATATATTGAGAATGAACTATTAGAACTTACTCATATCAAAATTTCCACAAGATCTTCCAGCTTAAGCCATCTTTTTAATCAAGGAGTCAATTCAGTACAATTACTTAGAAATAATGAGCATGCAAGACAGAATCTAAAAACATTGGTTGACAACAATACATCAATGCATGATTATATTGACAAAGGAACGTATAGTGTGACTTATGGAATTATAACTAAAAATGATAAGGCAAAAAAATCCAAAAGCTTACCATTATTTTCCCGAATTAGTTTATTACGAACACTTAACACATTGCGCACAATGAATATTCCTATGAGAGTACATTATATTTACGATAATGTAAATAGAAAAGAAAAGAAAAAAAATGAAAATGAAGATTAAAATATAACAAACCATGACACCATCATATTCAGAAGACCATATCAGCCAGATTCCGGCTATCCAGTTATTAATAAAAATGGGCTATACCTACTTAGCCCCGGATGAAGCTCTTTCTCTGCGCGAAGGCAGAAAATCTAATGTTATTCTTACTCCTGTTTTACAGGAACAGTTAAAGAAGATTAATACAATAGAATACAAAGGGAATATTCATGAGTTTTCAGACAGTAATATTGCATTGGCCATTAACGAGCTGAAAGAACTTCCCGTTCATTTAGGCTATATTAATGCCAATCAACATTTTTATGATCTGATCACTTTAGGGAAAAGTTTTGAACAGGCAATTGAAGGAGACCGAAAAAGTTTCTCATTCAAATATATCGACTGGGAAACACCTGAAAATAACGTATTTCATATTTCTGAAGAATTCCCTGTTCTAAGAACCAACAGATCTGATTCTTACAGACCTGACATTGTACTGTTTATCAATGGTATTCCAATGGTGGTTATAGAGTGTAAATCTAATATTATTAAAACACCTATAGAAGAAGCTATATCCCAACATTTACGAAATCAGAAAGATGATGGAATCAGAGATTTATATTTATATTCTAATCTTACATTAGCACTAGCGGTTAATGAAGCAAAATATGCAACAACTGCTACTCCAAAAGAATTCTGGAATGTATGGAAAGAAAAGTTTTTAAATGGAAATGAAGAAGAACAATACAACCAACAACTGTTTAATCTGAAACAACAATCACTCTCTCCTGAGTATAATGGAACTATTTTTAAGACAAGATATTATTCTACTCTTCAATACTTCAATGAACTTGGGAAAAATGAAACAATTCTTACTGAACAGGATAAATTGTTGTATAATATTTGTAGACCTGAACGTCTTTTGGAACTGATGTTTAAGTATATTTTGTTTGATGATGGAATTAAAAAAGTAGCCCGTTATCAGCAATATTTTGCGATCACCAAAACGCTTAAACGTATTGAAAACATTGGAAGTAATGGTAAACGAAAAGGAGGTGTGATATGGCATACACAAGGAAGTGGTAAGTCATTGACAATGGTAATGCTGGCGGAAATGATTGCTTTAAGTAAAAAAATCAAAAACCCAAAGATCATTTTGGTTACTGACCGTGTAGATTTAAATACACAGATTACAGAAACATTTCAGAAATGTAATATTGAGGTAAAAGAGGCTGCTACCGGTAAACATTTGGTTGAGCTCATAAAAAGTACTTCAGATGCTGTTATCACAACCATTATCAATAAATTTAAAGCTGCTGTCAATCAGGAACCTGAAGGTTTTACTTCCAGTGAAATATTTGTTTTGATAGACGAAGGACATCGAAGCCAGTATGATACTTTTAATGTCAAAATGCAAAAAACTTTTCCAAATGGATGTTTTATAGCTTTTACAGGAACTCCGTTGATGAAAAGTGAAAAAAATACGGCAGATAAATTCGGAGGAATTATTGATGATTATACTATTGCAGATGCAGTAGAAGATAAAGCAGTAAGACCACTAATTTATGAGGGAAGGCATAATTCAATGACGGTGAATGAAAAACCTATGGATACTTTCTTTGATAAAATAGCAGAATCATTAACAAAATTTGGAAAAGCAGAATTGAAAAGAAAGTATAGTTCTAAAAATACCATTAATAAAGCAGATCAGATTATCTATGACAGAGCGTGGGATATTTCTGAACATTTTGCAGATTTTGCTCAGGGAACAGGTTTTAAAGCACAATTAGTTGCCCCAAATAAAACAACTGCAATACAGTATAGAAAGTATCTTAATGAAATTGGTATAGTGACCTCTGATGTTGTAATCTCAGCGCCAGATACCAGAGAAAATCATGATGATGCATTTGAAGAAAATGAAAACCTTGTTCAAGGGTTCTATAAATCTATGATGGATAAGTACGGAACCCATGAAAAATATGAAAAGTCTATTATTAATGCTTTCAAAAAGCAGGAATATCCCGAGATTATTATTGTAGTAGATAAACTTTTAACTGGTTTTGATGCTCCGAATAACAGAGTTCTCTATTTAACAAGAAGCCTTAAAAACCATACTTTATTACAGGCTATTGCCCGCGTTAATCGTGTTGCAGAAGGCAAAGACTATGGATTAATCATTGATTATTATGGTAATCTTGAGAATTTAGACAAAGCCATCGAAATTTATTCTGGTTTGGATGGCATAGAAAAAGATGATGCAAAAGGTTCTGTAACGAATGTACAGGATATAATCAAAGATTTGCCACAGGCTCATTCTGAGGTTTGGGATATTTTCAAAAACATTAAAAATAAATATGACACAGAAGCTTATGCAGTTGAATTAAGATTGGAGGATAAAAGACATCTTTTCTATGAGAAGTTATCCAAGTTTTTAAGACTTTTCAAACTTGCGATGTCCACTGTAGAATTTAATGATGTTAAAAACGATGCTGTCATAGAGAAATATAAAAAAGATGCTAAGTTTTTTATCCAGCTTCGTATTGATGTTAAAAGAAGATATTTTGATGATATTGATTATAAAGCTTATGAGCCTCAGGTACAGAAATTAATAGACAAACATCTTACTACTGATGGGGAAATGCTGAAAATAACAGAACCTATTGACATCTTTGATAAACAACAAAGAGATGAAGAAGTAGAAAAAATTACAGGAAAAGCTGCAAAAGCCGATCACATTGCATCCAGAACTTCCAAAGGAATTTCTATTAAAATGGATGATGATCCTGTATTTTATAAAAAACTTTCCGAATTAATCAAAGATACTATAGAACAATACAAGCAAAGTCGTATTGACGAAACCGAATATCTCAATAAAATGAAAGCCATTGAGGAAAAGTTTCAAAGTGGAAAACAAGATGATATTCCTGATATTTTAACTGATAACCGACTGGGAACGGCCTATTTTAACTATATCAATGATAAACTTTCAGATTATCTTATGGAAAGCGAACGAAACGCTGAAATTGCCTTGGAAGTTCAGGAGATTATTTTAAATAAAATTCATGAAGGAGGAAAACCTATTATTGACTGGAAATCAAACAAAGATCTTGAAAAACAAATTTCTAATGATTTAGATGACTATTTCTATAGCCTTTCATTAGAAGAGGACAAGCAAATCCCGTTTGAGTTAATTGATCCATTCATAGAAGAAATTTACACCATTACCAAAAGACAGATCATTTAAATGAACAAAATTCAATATAAATATGGTAGTAAAACAATTGAGGCCGAAATTGTGTATTCTAACCGGAAAACTATTGATCTGAGAGTATTTCCGGAAGGCAATATTATAATCACTGCTCCTGAGAATTCTGATGTTGAAAACATCCTAGAAAAAGTAAAACCTAAATCAAAATGGGTCTTACAGCAACAAAGAACTTTTGAATTGTATAAACCTTTTACTACTGAAAGATTATATATTGCTGGAGAGACTCACAGATATTTAGGAAGACAATATAAACTAGTGATTAATCATACTAAAGGAAAACCATGCGTTAAACTATCAAAAGGAATAATGATCGTGGAAACTAATAATACTGAAAATATCGAAAAATATATTATTAATGACTATAAAAAAAGAGCGACGGTAATATTTGAAAGTATTTTGAAAGATACTCTTAATGAGTTTCCTCAATTCAAGAAGTATAATATTTCATTAAAGCATAAATTCATGAAAAAAAGATGGGGAAGTTGCTCAACAGATGGGAATATTTTATTAAATACAGAACTTATAAAAGCTAATAAAGCATGTATTGAATATGTGATTATTCACGAACTCTGTCATCTTGTAGTTCCCAATCATTCTAAGGATTTCTATATGCTTATCAGTAAAATTTTACCCGAATGGGAAAAATTAAAAAATAAACTAGAAATAAGCTTAGCATAATACAATTTACCGAAACTGTTTTAAATTAGGCTTATACTATTTAAATACATCAATAGTTAAGTACAAGTACGAAACAAATTTTCTCTATATTTGTAAAAACACAAACATTATTATTTAAAAAAAAATAGATTATAAAAATAAGTATTGCCTTACTGAGGCAGTATTTTTTATTTAGTGAATAGAATGCATTCCCACATTACAAAAACTATAATTATGGAAATTTCATGAACACCTTCGGAAAAACCATTCGGCTATTTTTAGTAGATGGCACTACTAATGGACTTACTACTGCAGAACTTAGTAATTGGACGGGTATCGGTATTAAGGTACCACGTATCAAGATAAGGGAATATAGTAACAGGTGGGAATTCCAAAAGTCAGGAGTGTATATATTGCTTGGAAAGGGCGAAAATAATGAAGACACTGCTTATATTGGTGAAGCTGAAATTATGGCAAGCCGCCTATCTCAGCATATTGCTACAACTGATTTTTGGAATGAAGTTGTTTTCTTTGGCAGTAAAGATAAATACCTCAACAAGGCTAGTGTAAAATATTTAGAAAATCATTTATACAATTTAGCCATAAACGCGGGACGTTATGATATCAATCAAAATATACCCACCCGACCAGAATTATCAGAAGCAGAACAGGCAGAATTAGAAGAGTTTTTATCTAATATCAAAGTGTTGACAGCCTCATTGGGATACAAAATATTTGAATCATTAGAAGAAACAGTTGAACAGGGTGAAGCTACACCACAAGTTTTCTTTTGCAAAAACGGAGCAGGAGCGAATAGTAAAGGAAGTCCATCAACTGAAGGTTTCATTGTGTATAAAGATTCTCTTTTGATGATAGCAGAACAACCTTCTTTGACCAATAGTATCTCATCTGAAAGAGGAAGCATGCTACAAGAAGGAGTATTAGTGGTAGAAGATAATTTTTATAGACTAACAAAAGATTACATTTTTACCTCATCTTCGAGAGCTGCTGCGGCTACATTAGCAAGATCAGCAAGTGGTCCCTTGGAATGGAAAACTGAAGGAGGAATTCAATTAAAAACTTTAGAAGCTTTATAAGCTATTTTGAACATTAGATGAATGATAAGGCGTAAAAAAAGTAATCATAGACCCAAACAAAGAATATTTTTATACAGACGGATTGTCTTTTGCTATCAATAAAGAAATTAGATTGTCAAAGGGGAAAGTATGAGGGATAAAAAAGAAAACAACATGAATTTATCAGAATTAATCAACTATTTCCGAACTGGAGGTTCTTATCAGGATTTTTGTCGTGATCAGAATTTAGATCAGGCATCTCAATCTCTTGAAATCTTTATGGAGCAGCCGTTGGAGCTAAACAATAACTTAGCATTTTTTGAAATTGAAACAACGGAGGGCAGTACAGAGTTTGTTAAAGATGGGGTAAGGTATTATAATGTATTTGGCTTGTCTTATTTCTTAGAGGTTCTTAAAGAGATCAGTCAGTCGGAGCATCAGGATCTGGCTGATCGTGATATTGCAGAGCTTTTTTATAACCATGTGATGAGTAAAGGGTAGTTGCCTGCATATAATGGTAAAGCTATAATTAAAAAGATGGCTTTATATACACATTCCCAAATTGATAGATTATTGTTATCTTTAGGTTCTATAACACGAAAGGAATGAAAAAGTATCCGGCGATATCGCTTCACCACCGTCAATTACAGGATTTTGGAATCAGTCTGATGCCTTTATCCGCTTTATCTGAGAAAGGAACCGGAATTCACCGGGATGATCAATATCTATTTATTTTGCAGAAGAAAGGGAAATTTGTCCTTGAAGTAGATTTCAGTACAATGGAGTTGGATGGAGCCTGGTTATGTTTTGTAGCTCCAGGGCAGACTCGCCAGTATAAAGATCAGGAAGATATTAAAGGCTGGTTTTTATCGATAGATACACGGGCTATTCCAGAGCTTTACCGGGATATCCTGGAAGCTTGCCAATGGATTCATCAAAGGGTTGAGGTAGGAAAAATGGATTCGATATTTGATATTCCCGTGATATTGGACAAAATTGAAGAAAATAACAGAGTGCATAATGCTGCTGCCAAACAGGCACTGGTAGAATCTGTGATCGGAATGATGGTTTCCAGACTTACGGAATTTCAGGATGAAGACCGGATTAGTGAACCCCCATTAAGGATTACGAGGCAGTTTAAAAAACTAGTAAGAGAACATTATAAAAAAGTCAAGCAAGTGCGTGAATATGCCCGTTTTCTTATTATCACACCGGTGTATTTAAACGAAGCGGTTAAAGAAATATCAGGTCAGCCAGCTAGTTTCTGGATTCAACATCAGGTTTTACTGGAAGCAAAACGTCTGTTGTTGTATACGACAATGGATGTGAAACAGATAGCCCATGAACTGGGGTATGAAGATCCGGTTTATTTTTCAAGGGTTTTTAAAAAAGGAACGGGGATGACAGCGGTGGAATTCAGGGCTAAACGGCAGGAAGAGATTTGCCAAAAGCAGAAAATATAAATAGAAATCTGAGAGATTATAAAAATTCCCACGGATTTCACAGATCACACAGATCTTTCTTATGACCGATTTCGTCTATTCTTCAACTTCAATCAAGCAAAAGAATCTAAATACAGTAAGAAAAACATAAGCTTAATAAGCGAAGCAAACTCTTTGCTTACTCTAACTATACAGCAGCATCACTAATCTTTGCGTTGGAAAAATATTTTTAAAAAATAGTTAATCGCAAAGGCGCAAAGTATTTTTAAAAGTAATACGTTTTTAAGACGCAAAGGCGTTTCACTCAGCAAAGAGAATGATGGCGAATCTAAATATTAAAACATTAAGGAAATAATAAGTGATTAAGATTATTAAGAGATTTCTCCTATCGTCGAAATGACAAAGCTAAAGCACAATATTTGTCATTCAGAAACGGAGCGAAAGCGAAGTGAAGGAATCTAAATATAGCAGGAAAAAAAATCTGCTTAATCTGCCAAATCTGCGAGAGTTTAAGAACAAGTAAGGTTTCTAATAATGTACCTGAATAGCTATGGCGAGATTCCTCCGCTTTGCTACTGAATGACAAATAATTGTGATTGTTGTAGTACTTATCATTGACTATGTCTAATCTTCGATTTCAGAACGTAGCTGGAACAGCGCAGTGACGAATCTCACATAGTTATCATGATCATTAAGAGATTTCTCCTGGCTTCGAAATGACAAACTCCCGACTTAAGGGGTTTGAAAAATAAAAAAACGGCCTTTGAACTATGTCATCGACCGCTTTTGAAAATAATATATCAATAACTTAATCTTTTATGATCATTTTTTTAGCCTCAGTTACTTTTCCGTCTGTAGTCATTTTGTAAACATACGTACCGGATTGAAGATCACCATTTGAAAGTCTGATACCTCCATTTCCTTTTTCACGTAATGGAAACGATCGGATCATCTGTCCTGAAATGCTGTATATTTCAATGGATGCTGTTCTTACTGATTGCGGAACGTAATATCGAATGCTGGTTTCATTTTTCGTCGGATTCGGAACGTTTTGAAACAATTCAGGAAGGTCTGAGCCTATGGTTGTAGAGGTGCTTTTATTTAATAAAAGTTGTTTGAGCTCTTCTACGGTAGCTTCAAGGGTTTTAATCCGGTCTTCCAGTTTCTGAATGGTTTCATCGGGAGCTGCCATTCTGCTTAATGAAGTGTTGGAAACCATAACGTTTCCATTGGTGTCAACAACCAGGGCTCGTCCGCTTCCTACGGGAAGTCCTTCATGTCTTACCGTTCCTACCGTATGGAAATTAGCAGTAGGTGCTGTAGTCCTGACTCCGACTCCTTGGTCTTTAACAAACATGGTTGGAGTTCCTGACATTCCGAGCATAATGGAGTACGGAATGGTATTCGTGAGTTTAGCCCCGCCGGATCCTGCTCCAATCACAAAAGATCGATTTCCGGTGGCAACCAGATCTATTCCGAATCCGCCTGAATATTCTTCACTAAGATCAATTCCAACCCCTAAGGCAAACTGATTATGGTTTTTGATGGTGTTTTTCCATCCTAATGCAACCGATTTTGATGCATTATTCGTTACAACATTGGCTTGTCCACCAATAACATTAGCGCCACCACCATTGTTAAGATCATTTTGCCAACCGCTTACCAATGAGCTGCCAGCCTGTGCTCCGAGAACATTTGAAACTCCATTAACAATACTTCCTTTGACTTTTGCAAAGTTGGTATTGTTTGCCCCTTCTACGATAAATGAGCCGGATTCATTCAAAAGTGCCTGACCCGGATTGGAAGAAGCCCCATTGGTTTTTAAGTACAGAACCCTTGCATCTACGGGACCGATGTAGTTACTGGGGGTGATTCCTGCATTTCCTGTAGTCTGCCATTGTTGGGCATTGGCTATGCCGGTGAAAAGTAACACAGCTGTTGCTATACTGCTTTTCATGCATAATAGTGATGTTTTCATAATGTGAGTTTGATGGTTGATTAGTTGTCACTAAGTTACCAAATATTATCATCCGAAAATACATTTAATCACTTTATAGGGATTTTTATAGGTGCTTATTTATTGAAAATATGATGGAGACAGAAGAGCTTCCATTATACTTAATATCTATACTATTTATTTATGATATCTAAATATTCGCTGTTTGCTTTCTGTAAAAGGATTGTATTGAAAACGATACTAATGTTTTGAAAACCATTGGATTGATTTAAAAATATCCTTCAAAAAATATTGAAGGATATTAAATAGAGAATTATTGAAAAAGTTGAGTTTCTTGATATGTTATTTAAGCTGTTCAGCTTTGATATAGATTTTTCCCTGATCATCTTTCCATGAAGGACCTTGAACAGTAATGGTATTTCCCACTTCATAACGTTTAAATGTACTTCCGCTTTTCTGAAGGTTGACAATACTGATGGTCGCAACATATTCCTTTCCCTGAGCATCCTGAATGGTAGCCATATAACCGTCTTTACCATTTTCGATTTTTGTGACTTTTCCGGTAACGGATATTATATTGTTCTTCTCCATATCTGTTGATGAAGTTGCTGGTTTTGCTGTACAATGGGTAATACTGAATAGCAGTACTGTTAAACCTATTATTGCTAATACTTTTTTCATAGTAGATTGGTTATTTGTTCTTGATATCGGTTTTTATTCTGATTTTTATTAAAATATTCTGTTCTGTTTAAAGCCTTTACTAAAACAAAGTTAAGCCCAATGTAAGTTCCTTTATCTAATAAATCCCAAACTCTAAAAATCTTGCATCCCAGAGCGTATATTTACTATTTTCTGCATAGAATAATATTGGGAATTAACTTTACCAGAAGCATATACGATATTTTTAAAGCTTTGGATTTCATTAAATTTTCATTTTAAAACCCTCATGTGAAGCTATAAATCCCAGTTTTTCATAAAATTTTAAAGCTTCCGTATGTTTTTTATCAGAGGTTAGCTGGATAATGGCAACACCATGTTCTTTAGCACGTTCAATGGCCAGCTGAAACATCTTTTCACCCAATCCTTTTCCCCGTTGTGAAGAATGGATCCGGACTGATTCAATTAAAGCACGTTGGCTTCCTTTATGATTGAGGTATTGGAGATAAGTGATCTGTAAAGTTTCCAAAACATTCTCCTGCTCGTCGACCAATACCACAAGATCCTGATTAGGATCCTTATCAATTGCATGAAAGGCATTTATATAATATTCCTGAATAGGGTCTGTGAGTTCTTCCCGAGTTTGACCTAACACATCATCGGCAAGCATTTCTATAATAATGCCCAGGTCTTGAAAAGCAGCCTTTCTTAAATGGAGATTTTTATTTTTTTCTTCCATACATTAAAATTCTCTTGAATGCATAAATAGCAGGAAGCTTAGGGAATGCCTTAGCAATACGTTTTTTAAATTCTGTAGTAAATTCGTTTTGCTGTTCCTGGTTCAGTCTTTCCAGATAGGGAATCAATGCAGAACCGGAAATAAAATTATATAAAGTCTCATGGTCCGCTGCGATAATCGGATATACCTTTTGTGAAAGGTTGAGATCTTCAATGCCATTTTCAAACAAAAGCTGTGCATATTCATCAATGGTAAGCACTGCTGAGGGACGGTTCCATCCGTTGAGTTGGGCTTTGAATGGTTCTTCTTCTGCAAGTGAATATAAGATCTTATTGAGGATGTTTTCCGGCTGATAAGGCATTTGTATCGCCAGTTGGCCGTTGGTTTTCAGTTTTGTAATTAGTTTCGGAAATAAAGTGGGATGATCATCGGACCATTGTAAAGCTGCATTGCTAAAGATAAGATCCCAGCTTTCATTACTGTTAAGCATTTCTTCAGTGGGTGCCATTTTAAAATGGAGGCGTTCATTTTCCAGTGTTTTGGATTTTTCCAACATTTCAGGGGAAGAATCAATACCAGTAAACTCTGCGTGAGGGAATTTCTCTGTAAGGATAGCGGTTTGTTCTCCTGTTCCGCAACCTAAATCAACTGCTTTCATAGGAGTTTCCTCTTTGATCAGATCAGCAAGATCATAAAACGGTTTAAAACGGATATCTTTAAATTGATTGTAAACATCAGGATTCCAAGGCATAATATTCTGTTTTAATTGATGATATGAATGTAAGAATTCTACATTGAAAATAAAGAATAAATAAGATTAAAAGTTTCTTAAAATGTTGATTATTAATGTTTAAGTTTTTTAGTTATTAGCTATTGTAAGGAAATTTTATGGATGGATGAGATTTCTTCGCTATCAATACCAGATGGACTCTGCGTGATCTGTGAAATGCGTGGGAACTTTTATAGTCTTGCAGATTTTTTAAAGTTTTGTGGTTATGCTAAGTTTAGATTCTTCACTCCGCTTTCGCTCCGTTTCTGAATGACAAATATTGTGCTTTAGCTTTGTCGTTTCGAACACATTGAGAAATCTCTGAATGATCTTAATAACTATGTGAAGATCCTTCACTCCGCTGTTCCAGCTACGTTCAGAAATCGAAGATTAGACGTAGTCAATGACAAGTGCCATCATTATCTTTGCTGAGTGAAACGCCTTTGCGTCTTAAAAACGTTTTATTTTTAAAATTCTTTGCGTCTTTGCGATTAACCATACTCAAGGCGTTTAAACCTTATATAATCTGAGAACTTTCCTTAATACTGTTCATCACAAAAATACTTTTCGTTTGTCCGATTCCTTCAATTTCGGAGAGCTTGTTCACGAAGAATTCATGAAATTCATCCATATTGGGAGCAAGAATTTTAAGCATAAAATCAAAATCACCACTGATGTTGTAGAATTCTACTACTTCTTTCAGTTTGCTTACCTGTTCAATAAATTTTGCTGCCGTTTTTTTATTGTGAGCATTCAGGGCGATCATGCAGACCACCATCATCCCTTTGTTGACTTTCTTCCGATCGAGAACAGCTGTGTATTCTTTAATAATTCCTGATTTCTCCATACGCTTGATGCGCTCATGGGTTGGAGTAGGGCTTAAATTGATCCGGGTAGAAATATCACGGACACTCAGTTTGGCATCCTTTTGTAATAAACGCAGAATAGAAAGGTCTTTTTCGTCCAGGTTGTAATTTTCCGGTTGCATTTGTTCTGTTTTTTTATTTTAAAATTCAGTTAAAAGCACATTCGTTCTTTAATTTGATTTAAAATACAATTTATGTTCCAAATTTAATGGATAATTTTTACATATGTTCTAATAATTTTAATTTTGCAGGAAATTTGAATAGTATGGGAACAAGGAGAAACTTAATATTAATATTGGCATCTATCGGAACTTTCGTTGAAGCTCTGGATATTGCGATTATCAATCTGACCATTCCATCTATTCAGGAACAGTTTAATATCGGGGCTGAAACGGTACAGTGGCTACAAACCTTGTATGTATTATTTTTTGGAGGGTTTCTGATTATTGGAGGAAAACTTTCTGATCGGATCGGACGTAAGAAAATGTTTCTTCTGGGTGGGCTGATCTTTATGCTGACTTCTTTAGGAGCCGGTCTTTCGACCAATTTTGAAGTATTGGCTATATTCCGTGCATTGCAGGGATTAGGAGCAGCATTTATTATGCCTTCAGCATTATCTATTGTAACCAACACATTTACTGAAAATCAGGAAAGAAACCGCGCATTAGGAGTGTTCAGCTCTTTTGCAGCTATCGGATCGGGAAGTGGATTATCGATAGGAGGGATCATTAGTACCTATTTAAGCTGGCATTGGGTTTTCCTGATCAATGTTCCGGTTCTGTTGATTACGCTTATTCTTGCATATCAATATCTGCCTGCGGATGAAAAGAATGAAAGTACTCAGAAAACGGATACGGTTTCAGGAATTCTATTGGTTTTAGGATTATTAAGTTTAACCTATGGTGCCCATGAACTGATCCAGATTAAAGAACATCCTTTTTTGATTATAGGTTCTCTTGTTTTGTCAGTGATGCTTTTAGGTGCTGTACTGTATCGTTTGAAAACAGTAGCAGAGCCCTTGATAGATCTGAAACTTTTCAAACACAGATCATTAATGATTTCCAACATGACGTTCTTTACTTTGGGAGCATTTTTTATAGGGTTTTTATTTCTGATCTCATTAATGCTTCAAAAAGATATGGGACACAGTGCTGCTTCGGCAGGTTTAATGCTGGTACCATTCAGTATCCTGTCTGCTCTGGTTGCAAAATTTGTGTTGCCTCATATTTCCAAAAAGCTGAATCCTTCACAAATGGGGATTTTCGGATGGTCTTTTATGTTGGCAGGGGCTTTATCTTTATTAATTGCCATTTATTTTGGACATCCTTTAACAATTGTTTTATTGGGAGCAGCCTGTATTTCGGGAGTGGGAATGACGTTCTGCTTTACGAGTTTATCCATTCTGGGCATTCGAGACGTGGAAGCTTCACATTATGGGGTAGCATCGAGTTTAACGAGTACTAACTACTTTTTGGGTGCAGGAATCGGGTTATCATTCATGACCTTAATGAGCCAACTTTTTCCTTCTGAGTGGGAAGTGGGAAGCCTGAGTATTATTATTTTGGCTGCCTATGCTGTGTGTGCAATCGGAATGTTAGTATATTTGATTTTTAAAGAACTAAAAGTGAAAAGAAAAGAGGTTGTTGTTTTATAAGGAATAGCTATCTAACTTTTCATAGAATTATAAACTATTTAGAGCCTGTTTAAAAAAGTAATAATAAAAAATAGTAAGGGTTAAAAGTTGCATAAAAATTGTCATTTTAGAGTTGCAAAAGAAAAAAACATCAATGTATCCAACGGACTTAACCCAAACTCAGTGGCAATTTATAAAAAAAGCATTAGATTTTGATGACAGAAAACGAAAATATGATTTGGTTGTCATTTGGAATGCTATCAGTTATTTAGTAAAAACAGGCTGTCAATGGAGACTTTTACCTCATGATTTTCCCAAATGGCAATTGGTTTATTACTATTATTCAAAATGGTCAAATCTGGAGATTTTCGATTTATTATTATCAAAATTGAGAGAGGAAGTACGACGAAACAGGGGTCAGAAAGCGCAGGCAAGTTTAGGAATTATTGACAGTCAAAGTGTTCGTTGGGGAAATAACCGTTCACTCAATGGCTTTGACGGAGGTAAAAAAATAAAAGGAATCAAGAGACACGTTGTGGTAGACAAAAATGGTTTTTTGTTAGCCGTAATGGTAAGTGTAGCCAATGTTCATGACAGTAAGGCTGCATTGTTACTGATCAAAACACTGCGATATTTACTAATTCCGCTTCAGGTAATCCTGGCGGACGGAGGTTATAGAGGAGAGATTATTGAGGAAATAAGAATTAAGTTTAATTATATCATTCAGATCGTAATGCGGAGTGACAAAAAAGTAAAAGGGTTTGAGCCAATTCATAAACGATGGATTATAGAGCGTACATTTGCTTGGTTTGATAACGATAGAAGATTATGCAGAAATTATGAACTCTTAATGGAATCCTCTGAAAACATGGTCAAATTATCCGCCATAAAATTATTACTGAATAAAATTTAAACAGACTCTTAAAAAAATATAAAGATGATAAAAAGACTGACCGTATTTTGTGGATCAAGCTTTGGAACTGAACCTATTTATAAAGATCAGGCTTATGAGCTGGGGAAAAAGCTGGCTGAAGAGCAAATAGGTTTGGTATATGGAGGTGCTAATAGTGGCTTGATGGGAACCGTAGCAAATGGAGTAATTGAACATAATGGTGAGGCAATAGGTGTACTTCCTCATTTTCTGAAGGGAAGAGAAATTGCTCATGATAAGCTGAGTGATTTGATTCTGGTAGATACGATGCATGAACGTAAGACTAAAATGAACGATTTATCCGATGGGGTTATTACAATACCTGGAGGATACGGAACATTGGAAGAGCTTTTCGAAATGATGACGTGGGCACAATTGGGATTGCATCAAAAACCGATAGCTGTGCTTAATACGAACGGGTTTTATGATGATTTGTTGCAAATGATACAAACTATGGTAGATAAAGGGTTTGTCAAAGAAGTCAATCAAAAAATGCTGATCGTGGATGATCAGATCGATTCTCTTTTAAATAAAATTAAAAATTATCAGGCTCCTCAGATTGATCAATGGATTTCCAAAGACGAAGTCTGATCAGAGTGACTTGGCAAAATCACTGGGCCTGTACTGCATAACCGATTGAAAGCTATTGGTATAGGCTTGCAGGCTTTTATAGCCCACCTGATAAGCAATTTCGGAGATGGTCCATTCATTGGCACTCAACAGTTCCAGGCTCTTGATAATGCGAAGGATCTGTTGGTACTTCATTAAGGTGAGGCCTGTTTCCTTTTTAAAAATCCTTTCCAGAGATCGCAGTGATAATGAAGCTATATCACTTAATTCTTCCATTTTAAGGTCCTGGGTATAATGGGTATTCAGGTAATTGATGGCCTGGGTTAGACGTTTGTCTTTGGGAAGACTGATATGCAGCTGAATGGAATCTGCAACGAAATTAGGCAGCTCATTATATAAAGCTTTCAGAAAGATATTTTCATTCGTATTTTCTTCTGTATTCATAGACCATTTTTCAGCATATTTTATCATTTCCTTAAGCACGGGAGGAACAGAGAATATGTTGACCTGGTGATAAAATGAATTTTCTTTAGCCTCTTGATGGACATCAAAAAATAGGATCATCAGTCTGATTCTTTCAGAATGGGAATTCGTTTTATGCAAAGCATTGGATGGAATCCAGGCGGCATGGTTTTGTGGTAAAAGATACATCTTTCCCTCAACGGTCAAATACTGGAATCCACTTTCCACATAAACCAATTGCCCTTTCTGCTGATGAAGATGAAGCACATCATCATGCCTCCAGTTGTCTTCAAACCAGACAAAATAAGGCTTCGCAATGTCGTCAACATTTAATACTTTAGGAGAATTCATGTCGTTTTAGATTAATATTATGGCAAATGTATATAAAATAACCTAAGTAATTTTGTAATATCAATTTTATACATGATTATGAAAAACGAAACAAGAAAAGAAGTTTCCTACATCCTATTGTTTATCAATGTTTTGGTAGTTATTCTGGTATCGAGTAATCTTCGGTCTCCCATTACTTCGGTTGGGCCGGTACTCGGCCAGATCAGCCAATCTTTACACCTGGATAATTTTCAAAGCAGTATGCTGACTTCTATTCCGCTTTTGATGTTTGCGAGCTGTTCCGTATTGGTCAGCCGGTTTTCACACCGTTTGAGCATCAACCGTTTTTTATTGTATGCTTTGATTATCTTAAGTTTCGGTCTGTTTTTAAGGGTATTCGGATCAGTTTGGACGCTGTTTACCGGATCTATATTTATAGGGTTGGGAATTTGTGTGGGAAATGTGGTTACACCAGGCTACATCAAAAATAATTTTCCAAAACAAATAGGATTAATGACTGGTATTTTTGCCGTTTCCATGAATCTTACCGCTGCTTTAGCATCCGGATACAGTGTAAGTCTGGGAGAGTGGACCGGCTACGGCTGGCGCGGTTCTTTAGGGATATGGTTGGTCATTGCTCTTTTAGCATTATTGGTAGTCGTCCTGGAGCTTTTATTGAATAAAAAAACTTCCAAACAGAGTAATCAGGCCATGATGAAATCCGATTTTAATATGTTTAAATCGGGGCAAGCCTGGAATATCAGTATTTTTATGGGCCTACAGTCTTTAGTATATTATTCCCTGATCTCATGGCTGCCGGCGGTACTTGGAGATTATGGAATGAATGGAAACGCTCCTGGCTGGGTACTGTTTGTGATTCAGATTTCGATGATTCCCATCACTTTTGTAGGACCGATTATCGCCAATAAAATGAAAGACCAAAGAATAATGATTGTATTCCTATGTGTCCTGATGTTCGCCAGTATCGTAATGTTTGCCTTACTAAAATCACAATGGATTTATGCTACCGCAATTCTACTGGGGCTATCCAATGGACTGTCGTTTAGTTTATCAATCTTATTTTTCTCGTTGCGAACAAAGTCAAGTGCCAATGCCATTAAGATTTCCGGTATGGCACAATCGATAGGGTACCTGATTGCAGCTTTCGGACCGGCTGTTTTTGGTAAGCTGCATGATTGGGACGCTTCCTGGAGGTACTCCTTTACTTTTCTGGGAATTTCAGTAATTCTGATGTTTTTCTTTGGTATGAAGGCAGCGAGGAGAAAGTTTGTTGAAGATCAGGCTTAGGTGAGAGTTAAGAGTTAAGAGTTAAGAGTTAAGAGTTAAGAGTTAAGAGTTGAGAGTTGGTGAGAGCATTTGTAGAATTAAAATTATTTTTGTGATCCTAGATAATACTTTTAGTTTGTTATAATTTGAAAGGACTAAAAAAACAAAACCTCCCTTTCGGGAGGTCAAAAAACACAAATGATGAAAAAAAAAATATTTATTTTAAAGTGAATTTCACTTTCGTTTTAATGGCGTCGGAAGAGTTTCCGATTAATGCTTCAAAATCACCAGGCTCAGCAACCCAATCGTGTTTACCTGCATCAAAATAACTTAATGCTGTTTTATCGATACTAAACGTCACTTCTTTCTGTTCTCCGGGATTTAAAAATACTTTTTCAAAACCTTTCAATTCTTTGGCAGGGCGTGGAACAGATGATTTAAGATCACTGATGTATAATTGAGCAACCTCAGCTCCAGCTTTTTTTCCTGTATTTTTTACGGTTACGGTAAAGGTGATTTTATCATTCTGGGACATCGTTGTTTTATCCGCTTTGGCTTTTCCAAATTCAAAAGTAGTATAACTCAATCCATGTCCGAAGCTGAATAGCGGTTTAATATTTTTTGTATCATGCCAACGGTATCCTACAAAGATTCCTTCATTGTATGTAATATTAATAGGGTTCTTCTGATCTTTTCCTTTTCCTGCAGCAAACTCATCTTTTTGTCCCGGATATTCTCCTAACTGGTGTGCTGAATTATCTTCTAATTTTACAGGAAATGTAAAAGGAAGCTTTCCGGAAGGGTTGGCATCTCCTGCTAAGATTGAAGCGATCGAGTTTCCTGCTTCAGAGCCTAAATACCATGATTGAACAATAGATGGAACTTCTTTGATCCAGGGCATTGCCACTGCATTTCCTGAAATCAAGACAACAGCAAGATTTTTATTTGCTTTTGCCAAGGCAGAAATCACAAGATCCTGATTGTAAGGAAGTCCATAGCTTTTACGATCATTTCCTTCACTATCCTGAAAGTCGCTTTTATTTAAACCTCCTACAAAGATGACAACATCGGACTTTTTAGCCAGTTCTACCGCTTCATTGATTAACTCGGCTTCTGAACGAGTGTCTTTCAGATCCTGTCCTGATTTTACACCGTTGTACTCACCGCCGATGTCTCCTACATAGCCTCTTGCGTATTGTACATCAGCCTGTTTTCCGAATCTTTTCTTAATTCCGTCTAAAGGTAAGGTCTCGTATTTCACTTTTAATGAAGAAGATCCTCCTCCTACAGTCATTATTTTAATGGCATTTTCTCCAATTACAGCAATCTTTTTAGTTGTATTGATGTCGATCGGTAAAACATTGCCTTGGTTTTTCAATAAAACAATTCCTTCCTCACCGATTTCTTTGGCCACAGCCTGGTGTTCGGCAGAAGCAATATTTCCGAAAGGTTTGTTTCGGTTCATCGTTGTTTTATAGGCCAGGTTCAATAGTCTGCTTACTTTATCATCAAGCTCTTTGGTTCCTACTTTCCCGGATTTAATTAAATCCAGATAAGGCTTTGCTAAATAATAGTTGTAGTAGGCATTTTTTGTTCCTGCTGACAGACCATTGGTCCAGCTTCCGAACTCAAGATCCAGCCCGTTATGGATAGCCTGTTCCGTATTGTTTACTGCGCCCCAGTCGGAAACAACAACTCCTTTATATTTCCATTCTCCCTTTAAAATATCATTTAAAAGGTATTGGTTCTGGCTGGCATATTGATTTTTGTACATATCATAGGCTCCCATGATCGTCCATGAATCACCTTCAGTTACTGCAGCTTTAAAAGGAGGTAAATAAATCTCATAAAGGGTTCTGTCATCTACATTAACATTGCTCGTGTGTCGGAACATCTCCTGATTATTTAAGGCAAAGTGCTTGACACTAGTAGCCACTCCGTTAGATTGTACCCCTTTGATGTAAGGAACAACCATTTTTGAAGTCAGATAGGGATCTTCCCCCATATACTCAAAATTTCTTCCGTTCAGTGGCGTTCTGTAAATATTAACCCCGGGTCCCAGAAGGATATCTTTTTTTCTGTATCGTGCTTCTTCTCCTAAAGCCTTACCATAGTTCCATGACATCTTTTTGTTCCATGTCGCTGATAAAGCAGTTAATGCGGGATAAGCTATAATTGAATCATTTGTCCATCCAGCCTGGTTCCATTCATCCCACATAACTTCTGGGCGTACCCCATGAGGTCCGTCTGTAGTCCAGAACTCAGGAATTCCTAATCTTGGAACACCGGGAGAGCTGAATTTGGATTGAGCGTGAAGCATCGCTATTTTTTCTTCCAGAGTCATTCTGGAAAGCGCATCCTGTACACGCTGTTCAACAGGTTTTGTTTCGTCTAAATAGACAGGAAGGGTATTAGTTTGAGCCATTGAAGAAATTGAAATAAGAGTGAATAGACTTACTATGGCAGTTTTTTTTAACATAAAACCTTTTTTTGATTCGTAACAAAAATAGGAAATTTATTTATTATCTCAAATTGAGATAATGATTTTTTTAATAAATGGTTAATTATAACCAGTTCTTATTGAAGCGAACAAATGGGAAGGTCCCATTTTAAAAGGTTTTTATGTGATATGAAATTTTAAATAGATTTTTTACGCGATATCGATAAAAAAAGTGTAACACAATCAATTGGTATTAAACATTTGATTATTGTTACACTTATATATGATAACATGGTCAGCTTACCAAGGTTTCTCAATACAAAATCATTTTCTATCTTGTTTTAAAAGGTTTTGCTTAAAAACATACCTTCCTAATGATAACCTGAATTGCAGCGTAGAACATATTGTTACATTGCTGCATTTTTTCATTGTTACATTGTATTTATTACCATCCTTTCACTGCTCCGCCTTTGAATATTTCTTCCGCTTTCTTTACGACTTCGTCAGATTCATAAGACTTCACAAAGTTTTTCACTTTTTCAGCATCTTTATTGTCTTGTCTGGAAACAATTACATTCACATAAGGGGAATCTTTGCCTTCCTTAAGAATTCCGAATTGATTCTCATCCAGCCCTGCCTGTGCTGCAAAATTATTGTTAATGATGGCAATAACGACTTCTTTGTCATCTAGGACTCTTGGCAATTGTGGCGCTTCTATTTCCAGGATTTTCAGTTGTTTTGGGTTTCCTACAATATCAGTGACTTTAGGAAGCAATCCAATCCCGTCTCTTAATTGTAGCAGTCCGTTTTTCTGTAACAAAAGCAAAGAACGTCCGCCATTGGTAGGATCATTCGGAATAACAATGGTACTACCATTTTGTAGTTGACTGATACTTTTAATCTTCTTTGAATAGGCAACAATAGGATAAAGAAAAGTATTTCCTACAACTGCCAGTTTATAACCTCTCTGCTTGGATTGTTCATTCAGATAGGGAACGTGCTGAAAAGCATTGGCATCAATATCTCCATTGTTCAGTGCTTCATTGGGAACGACATAGTCATTGAAAGCGACCAATTCAACATCAAGGTTGTATTTTTCTTTGGCTACTTTTTTGGCTGTTTCAGCAATTTCCTGCTCTGGGCCTGAAGCAATCCCTACTTTAATATAATTGGGATCTTCTTTTTTTGATGAATTACATGCGTTGAATACCAGCAAACCTGCAGCAAGTATTCCTAAAATCTTTACTTTTTTCATTATATATATTATTTTTTTTAAAGCAAAATCGCTTATCGCGAAAATGCAGAATCGTAAAACTGTAAAATCGTTTCTCTTTTATTGTTTATTTACACTCCAACCTCCTAACTGTCACACGCTCCAACCCTCCAACTCTCATACTCTAAAACCCTCATACTTTCAAACTCCTTCATCGATGGTCAAATCTTTTAGCAAGTCGGTCTCCGGAGAATTGAATGATGAAAACCAAAGCGACCAATAGTCCTAAAACCAGGTTCATAATCACAGCATCATAGCCAATGTATCCATACTGATATCCGATTTGTCCTAATCCACCAGCACCTACAGCTCCTCCCATTGCGGAATAACCGACAAGGGTGATCAAAGTAATAGTTGCATTGTTGATTAGTGAAGGCAGCGCTTCGGGAAGCAAAACTTTTTTAATGATCTGAAATGGAGTAGCACCTAAAGCTCTTGCTGTTTCAATAAGTCCGTAAGGGATTTCCAATAAGCTGTTTTCCACCAGTCTGGCAATAAACGGAGCTGCACCGATACTCAGCGGAACCAAAGCAGCATTAACCCCAATAGAGGTTCCTACCAAAGCCCTTGTAAAAGGAATCATCCATACAATTAAGATAATAAAAGGAATAGAACGGAAGATGTTCACCACAATAGATAAGACTCTGTTATAGAGCATATTTTCCAGAAGCTGTCCTTTTCTTGTCAGAAACAACAGAATTCCTACAGGAAGACCCAAAACAAAACCAAAGAATCCTGACACAAAAGTCATATAAACGGTTTCCCAAATCCCTTTTGATAATAGAGAAATTACTGTATCACTAAGCATAACCTTTTACTGTATTTTGAATTTTGTTTTGATTGAAATAATAGATGGCCTTTTGATTTTCTTCATCTTCACCTTGTAAATGCAGAAGCAGTTTTCCAAAATTAGAGTTTCCTAAATATTCTACATCTGCCTTTAAAAGCTTGTAAGGAATTTTATATTCATCATATATTTTAGAAAGTAGTTTTTCAACGGTAATATGTTCATTAAGTTCTATTTCCACAAGCGGGAACAGACCTTCTTTCGGCTCTTTTTGCAGCTTTTTATTAAGCTCCTGAGGTATAGTCATGATGCCTGGGTTTATAAATTGTTTGATAACCGGATGTTCTTTATCCGAAATGATTTCCTGTAAGGTTCCTTTCGTAAGGAGTTTACCTTTATCGATAACAGCCACGTGGTTACAAATTGCTTTGATTACATCCATTTCATGCGTAATTAATAAAATGGTAATTCCCAAACGCTGATTGATGTCTCGTAATAATTGTAAAATCGATTGCGTGGTAGCGGGATCCAGAGCACTGGTAGCTTCATCACAAAGCAGCAGATACGGATCATTGGCTAAAGCCCTGGCAATGGCAACCCTTTGTTTTTGTCCTCCTGAAAGGCTTTTTGGGTAGTCGTTGGCCTTATCTTCCAAACCAACAATTTTCAATAATTCATTGACCTTTCTTTGGATTTCCGAAGTACTGATTCCATCAAGTTCCAGTGGCAATGCTACATTATCAAAGACCGTTCTTGAAGAAAGAAGATTAAAATGCTGGAAGATCATCCCTATTTTTTTTCGTTCGTGTGCCAACTGTTTAGGCTTTAGCTGAGTGAAGTCTTTTCCGTTGATGATAATCTGCCCTTTGTCAGGTCGTTCCAATAAGTTTACTGTTCGTATTAAAGTACTTTTTCCAGCCCCGGAAAAACCAATAATCCCAACAATATCACCCTGGTCAATACTCAGACTGACATCATCCAGTGCTTGAAAAGACTGTTTCTTTTGATGAAAGGTTTTTGAAATGTTTTTGATCTCTATCATTATAGCTTAATTACGTTAAATTTTATACGGGTTGGTAAGGTCTGTTATTTCTCTTCACATACCGCATTACTTTTCTGATCTTTACTTTTGATCGTTTTGAAAGTTTGAAGTATTTGGTAATATTGGTAAGGAGAACTCCCGTTAATATAATAGACAAACCGAACAGCTGATTTCCGTTGATGGTTTGATTAGCAATAATCCAGCCAGCAAATACAGTTACAATAGGATTGATATAGGTATGGGTACTTACTAATGCTGCCGGTTTTACGGATAGCAGCCATATATAAGAGAGGTAGGCGATAATAGAACCGAAGAAAATCAGGAATAATACACCCAACCATGCTGACAATGGAATCCCTGTAATAGAGAAATTATTCCATTCTTTTCTAAAGTAGGCAATCACAAAAGAAGCAATTCCTGCAATAATCAATTGTTGTGCAATATTCATGAAGGTGGAATGGCTGGATGGATTCTTCTTTGAATATAAAGACCCTAAAACCCATGCTACCGAACTTATGGCCAACACAATAAATGCGGTAATACGAAGTGAGCTTCCTGTTGCAGTATGATGAACGTTAGCATTAACACTTCCTTTCAGGAATAGTATCAGCCCGATAAAACCTATGATGAGCCCTATAGGGATAAACTTATCTGAAAAATAGTATTTCCAGTTCTTTTTATCAATAGCAATAAACCAAAAGGGTCCTGTTGCTATGGTTATCGCCGCTTCTGAAGCAGTTATATATTGCTCTCCCCAGGCAACAAGTCCTGTTCCTCCGGTTAGGATAAGAATTCCTGTAATCCCGTTTTTCCGCCAGTTAATGACGGAATTTGCTTTTTCTCCTTTGGCTAAAAGATACGCCAGCATCAATATTCCGGCTACTAAAAACCTGAAACCTGATAATATAAAAGGAGGAAATCCTTTTAATCCAAAGGAAATCGCTAAAAAGGTGATTCCCCATATGACATAAATATTGGTGAAAGCTACAGGAATCAACCAATTGTTTTTAGAGTAAGTCATCGTATGTTTTTTTAATGTTGTTCATTTAAATAAAAAAGGCTCTACCACGTGGTAAAGCTTTTAGAATATATCATATAAAAGTAAGGTCAACCACAGTAATATCGAAACATAGGCATACAGCATTGCATCATCATTGTTTTGATAGCACGTTTCTTCATTGAATTGGTATGTTTAAATTCCGGTTTCATTTCTTATTTCCTGAATACGGTTGCAAATATAAAACATATATTTTTATTAGTCCACTAGAAAAGTAGACTTTTTGAAAATTAATTTTGAGTTAATATTTATATCATTGATTATTAGTGTTTTAATTTATATGATAGATTTGTTTTTCTTTGAAAAAAATAGAAATTACCTAATAATTTTATGTAAACTCAGAAAATAACCGGATAAAATTTTTAATACGTCAGGTTTTGTTGCTTTGTCGGGATAGTTTTGCTTTAGAATTAAAGGCAAGCAATGATTGAGAAATTACCATAGATCATGAATCACTTCGTTAAAAGATCCTACCTTTATGATATTAAAATAGTAATTAAAAAAGAACTAAAATGGAAAGAACAGAAGTAATTGTCAGTGCCCGTAACAGAGGAGAGGTTCAGTTGTTTTCTAATGATCAGAAAGTTGGCAAAATGGATATTTCAGTGATTGGACAAAAACTAACCGTTTATCATACGGAAGTAGATCCTGAGCACGAAGGAAAAGGCTTTGCTAAAATTTTACTGGAAAGACTTGTTTCCTATGCGAGAGAAAATGATCTGAAGATTGTGCCTTTATGTCCTTATGTTTTTGCACAATTCAAACGACATCCGGAAGAATATAATGATGTTTGGTTGAAAGATCAGGACAAAGCCTAAGTTATATAGGTTGATCCAATTGTTATGATATTTTTAGCTCCTTAAAAAAGGAGCTAATCTTTTTAAAGGATGAAATTCACAGCTCCTATGGTCGTTTTTTCTATCATTTTTTGTGAGCAATAAACAGTACTTAGCATAGATCTCTCATAACTTTTTCCATAAAAGTCAAAAAAAATCCCGAATTTTGCAGCCCTTTCAATAATCCCGAACATTCATGAAGCTTTGTATTGCCGAGAAACCCAGTGTTGCCAGAGATATCGCCAAAGTATTAGGAGCTACCACGCCTAAACAAGGCTATATGGAAGGAAACGGCTATTGTGTAACATGGACTTTCGGACATCTTTGTACACTTAAGGAGCCTCACGACTATGGCCCACAGTTCAAATCCTGGAATCTATTTTTATTACCTATTATTCCTAATAATTTTGGGATAAAATTAATTCCGAATAAAGGAGTTGAAAATCAATTCAAGGTAATAGAAAAATTAGTGGAAGAATGTGACGAGGTGATTAATTGCGGGGATGCCGGGCAAGAAGGAGAATTGATCCAGCGTTGGGTATTGCAGAAAGCAAAATGTAGCAAGCCTGTTCAGCGTTTATGGATTTCATCACTTACTGAAGAAGCGATTAAAGAAGGTTTTGAAAAACTAAAACCTGCAGATGATTATAAAAATCTGTATTTAGCCGGAAATGCAAGAGCGATAGGAGATTGGTTATTGGGAATCAATGCAACGCGGCTTTTCACCAAGAAGTTTGGGAACAATAAATTTGTTCTTTCCATTGGAAGAGTGCAGACACCGACATTAGCTATGTTGGTTCAGCGTCAGAAGGAAATCGACAGTTTTACTACCGAAGAATATTGGGAACTGAAAACGAAATATCGTGATGTTATTTTCAATGCTGCAATTGATCGATTAAAGACTTTAGACCGTGCAGAAAAAGGATTGGAATATCTTAAAATAAATCCTTTTGAAATCGTATCCTTTGAAATTAAAGAAGGAAAAGAAAAAAATCCAAGACTTTTCGATTTGACCGGACTTCAGGTAGAGGCGAATAAAAAATATGGATACTCTGCGGACAGTACCTTAAAGTATATTCAAAGTCTTTATGAGAAAAAGCATGTGACTTATCCACGTGTAGATACGACCTATTTATCAGAAAGCCTTTATCCGAAAATAGAAGTAATTCTTCGGAAAATGTATTTTTATCAGGAGCTGATTTCTCCATTATTAGGGCAGCCTATTCCCAAATCAAAAGCTGTTTTTGATGATGCAAAAGTTACGGATCACCATGCGATCATTCCAACTGAAGTTCCACCTTCACAGAATCTGAGCAGGGAGGAAAAATTGATTTATGACCTCGTTGCCAAACGTTTTATAGCTGTTTTTTATCCTGAATGTAAAATTTCAAATACATTGGTAGAAGGAAAAGTAGGAACCATTCCTTTTAAAACCAGTGGAAAACAGATCTTGGAACCGGGATGGAGAGCTGTGTATGCAAAAGATGCAAAGGAAGAACCCTCAGAAAAAGATAAGGACAAGGAAGAAGAACAAACGATTCCTGAATTTACCGCAGGAGAAACGGGACCTCATGATCCCATGATCCATCAAGGGAAAACATCACCACCGAAACCTTATACGGAAGCAACATTGCTAAGAGCGATGGAAACTGCCGGAAAGCAGGTAGACGATGAAGAATTGAGGGAAATGTTGAAAAACAATGGAATCGGAAGACCATCTACCCGAGCCAATATCATAGAAACACTTTTCAAACGGAAGTACATTGAAAAGAAAAGAAAGAATCTGTATGCTACACAGACCGGAATTCAACTGATTGACACAATTGAAGACGAACTTCTTAAAAGCCCGGAGTTAACCGGAGAATGGGAATTGAAGCTTCGTAAAATTGAAAGCGGCGAATATGAAGCCAATCAGTTTAAAGAAGAGCTGATACAGATGGTTACCGAATTAACCAAAAAAGTGGTTGACGGAAAAGGAAAGGTGATTACATTACAGGAAGAAGAAAAAGTGGTCGAAAAGAAGAAAAAAGAACCTGCTCCTAAAAAAGAACTTCAATCCTGGGAAGAAACCAAATGCCCAAAATGTAAAGGACATCATTTGGTTAAAGGAAAGACAGCGGTGGGTTGTTCCGATTTCAAAATCTGTGGATTTAAAATACCATTCGAAATTTTTGGGAAAAAGCTCTCGGAAAAGCAGCTTATGGATCTTATTCTGAAAGGAAAAACTTCAAAATTAAAAGGCTTTAACACTCACCCGGATGCTCTGACAGAAGGAGTTCTTTCATTATCTGATGATTTTACAGTACAGCTAGGGTAGCTTATTAATAATAGTATTGTCTTATCATTGCGAACCGAAGGTAAAGCAATCTAAAAAATAATCTATAAATCTTTTTTAGTCCACAGATTATGCAGACTTCTACTTTTCTGCTAAGTTGAGATTCCTTCACTTCGCTTTCACTTTGTTTCTGAATGACAAATATTGTGCTTTAGCTTTGTCATTTCGAACACAGTGAGAAATCTCTTAATGATCTTAATAACTTATTATTCCTTAATGTTTAGATTCTTCACTCCGTTGTTCCAGCTATGTTGATTAGATCTAGTCAATGACAACCTATGGATAATACAACTCTTTTTTTCTTTGTTGAGTGAAACGCCCTTGCGCCTTAAAAAATACATTACTTCTAAAGTACTTTGCGCCTTTGCGATTAACCAAATTCTAGTTGTTTTTTTAAATCTCGCAGATTGAGCTGATTTCGCAGGTCTTATAAAAATATTCGATTTTAAAAATCTTATGTGTACTCTTTCTACAGCATAAATTGACTTTAATATCTTAAGTGTTCCTTGTTATTCAGTAGCGAAACGGAAGAATCCAGTCATTGTTTTTTGACTCTAGAAATGCTAATTTTCTGATTAAGTTTCTCGATACTTTTATGATTAAAACTACAAGTAAAAGTTCACTACATTTGTAAGAATCATATTTCAATCCATGACACCAGAAAAAAAGAAACTTATTACCGATAGCTTTGACAGATCAGAAACCCTGAAATTTTACAAAGCAGAACTCCTTCAGGTGGAAACTGATTTTATTTCCATTAAAATTCCGAAAATGGAACTGATGACCCGAAAAGCAGGAATGTTTAATGGAGCTATGATTGCTTCTTTAGTCGATGTTTCTTCAGGCTACGCTGCGGTTAGTCACTATGAAGAGGATTGTTATGTAGTAACTGTTGAGCTAAAGGTTAATTACTTAAGACCTGCAATGGGAGATGCTTTGGTTTCAAAATCGTATGTGATCAAAGGAGGTGGAAAAATCAGTGTAGTCAGAACAGAAATTTATACAGTTGACGAAAATGGAGATTCCGAAAGCCATGTAGCAACTTCTCTGGTCACCATGATGAAAATCAAATAAAGCAAAATCTAAAATGAATAAGCCTGGACAGAAAACTGTAGGTAAGCATTATTTCCGACAGGATTAAACATTCCCCAAATCCCTACCGGAAGCTGATACCCTGCAATTGTGAAGGTTTTTGTTATAATGAGACTTATTTCGTTAAAGCCGGCTTCCTTAGCAAAGAAATTGCCTTTTTCTCCACGGGTGTTATTAAGGGCGAATGCATATCCGACTCTTCCCCTTACTTCCAGATTTTCTTTTTTGTAAACCGGATATTCCGTGGAAACAAATGAAGAATATTTATTTTCTGTGTTGTCTTTATTTCGGTCTCTCCCGAAGACTACGGTATTCCAGCTTAGAATCAACGGAAACTTTTCGCTGATCGTATAATTGGATCTAAAATCCCAGAAACGACCGGTTTCACTTGCATTATAATTAAAATATTCTTTGTTATTATAGCTAGCTCTCGGTGAGAAATTGTAGATATCCCAAAGCTCTAGAGTGAGATGCTTGTTTTTATATCCGATATAATGGTCGAATTCTTTATAAGATCCATTCGCATTGCCTCCAGCCCAAAATCCTCCATAAAATTTTTTACCATCTAAATGCACGTCACCGGTATAGATCAGTCCTGAAGATACTTCGAGGCCTCTCCATAAATGGCTGTTCCTTAATTGTAATGCTGAATGTATTTGTTGACTATAAACCCATGGGGTTCCAAAGATGATTAGAGCAACCATCAATAATTTTTTCTTGATCATGACAGTGTTTTTTGGCTTATAGCATCCCCCTATCCGGTAAATGAATACCGGATTATAGGAATGCATGAAAGAAATGAATGGTTAATTAATAATAAGGTCTTTCTCTCTTATTCTGGACCCGAAGAGCGCATAGGAAAGCATAAGCAATTCACAGATGACAGTCAGCATCCAGGTCCATCTCCATGAACCTAATAAATCTGCCAGTCCTCCCTGAAGAAGGGTGAATACGGCTCCACCAAATACGGCAGAGATAAATACTCCTGACGCTTTTGAGGTATATTTGTTTAATCCTTTTATGGACAAAGTATAAATACAGCTCCACATTGAAGAATGTAATAATCCAATGGCTACCAGGTACCAGAGATTTTGGGTGATCATTGAGATAATGGCTAATATAGTGGCCAGAATGGTTGTCGTTGCCAATTGAGTTCTCGCAGAAATTTTACTGAAAAAACTGGAAATAGATCTTCCCACAAGGAACCCGCCCCAATATAAGGTAGATAATAATGCGTGTATTCCTAAATCCATCCCGCCGATGATAATGTCTGTTTTCCCGAAAAATGTAATAGGATGACCGGATTCCATAAGTTCGAAAGCATTCAGATTGATGTTGGCACCAATGGCTACTTCTGTTCCTACATAAAAGAAAATGGCCATTACGCCTAAAGCAAAGTGTCTGAATGACCAGATGCTTCTTTCCAGTTTTTCTCCTGCCGCTGCACGGGTATTTTCAATATCCGGAAGATGAAGTCTTTTCGTAATGATCATAACCGTTATAATACAAATGATTAATACAAAAAGAGGCAGAAGTAATTGTTTGATTTCAATGTTCTCAATAGAAATCCCGCTGAACATCACAATAGTAACAAAAAATGGCGCTGAGGTTGTACCGATTGAATTAATTGCTGTTAAAATATTCAGACGCTGTACCGGTTGAGTTCCTTTCAGAGGATAAGACGCTGCATATGGATTCACCACTACCTGAATAATTGCTGCTGAAGTTCCCATTAAATAGGAGCCGGCAACAAAAATAACGAAGCCAAAAGGGATGATGGCATCGCTTATTTTAAAATCCATGGTTGGGAATTGGTACCCAACCCATGAAGAAAGCAGATACATCAATAACCCGGAGATCATGAAAAACAGGCCTCTCAGAATGGTATTCTTATATCCGAATGCATTCACCCATTTGCTTCCCAAAGTTCCGTTTAGTAAATAGCCTAAAAAGAAAAAGAAAGAAATTAATGTAGTAAATGTATTTTTTAACCCTCCTGCATGAGCAAGAAAGGTGAATTTTAAAGGAGCTTGTAATTGTTCATTAACAGTGGTTAAAAAACCAACGATGAAGTAAATGAAAGTGATGATGGCAAAAGGAAGTATACTGCTGTTGCCAGACTTCATGTTCATAGGTTTTATATCGGAATTTGTTTGCATAATAATACTTTAGTTTAAAATGGATTCCAACACAGGTGTAACACCATTCTCTTTCAACTCTTCTACAAATTTTGTATACCACTTAACGAATACTTCAGCCTTCTTTAAATCAATACTTTTAAAAGGAGATAAACCTAAAAAGTCAATAGACTCATCACTTTGAATTAAAACCTGATCATCAGCTGTAAGCCATGGTTCTCCGATTTCAAAAGATGCTCCATGATCATCGGTCTTATATTTTAAATAATGTCTGTATGAGGCGATCAGAAAGGCCATCCGGATAAGACTCTGTTGATCATTGATCATTTTAGCCAGATTAGGCATGATATAAACCGGGAATTTTGAAACCCCATCAAAGCATAGCCTGCTGACCTGATCACTGACACTGGGGTTAGCGAAACGTTGTATTAATGTTTGTTTATAAAAGTCCAGATCTATGTTTTTAGGAGCTGGTACATACGGCGTAATATCCATATCCATAAAATCCTGAATAAGATGTACAATGTCCGGATCATTCATAGCATCATCTACTTTACGGTATCCTTTAAGAAAAGAGGGATAAGACAGTAGGGTATGAGAAGCATTCAGAAGACTGAGCTTCATATTCTCAAATGCAGTAACATCATCTGTGAATTCTACACCGGTTTCTTCCCATGCAGGCCTTCCTGCGATAAACTGATCTTCGATGACCCATTGTATAAAATCTTCACAATACACAGGTGCTTTATCATCCCAGCCACTATTTTTGTTAAGCTTTTCAATATCTTCAGCAGTAGTTGCCGGAGTAATACGGTCTACCATGCTGTTAGGGAAAGTAACGTTCGTTTTGACCCATGCTGCGAGATCTTGATCCTGAGCTTCTATAAAAGCAGTAAATGCTTTTTTGGCTGTATCACCATTATGCTGCAGATTATCACACGATAGGATGGTAAGACCTCCGACTCCTTTATTTTTACGCTGTCTGAGTCCTTCCGCAATAAAGCCGAAAACGGTTTTAGGAGCAGACGGATTTTTTAAATCATGCTGAATTTCCTCATCATTCAAATTGAACTCGTTCGTTTCCTTGTCTAAATTGTATCCACCTTCAGTGATGGTCAGACTGATGATTTTTACTGAATCTTCAGCAATCTTATCTATAACAGCTTTGGGATCTTCTATTCCCCAGATGAGTTCATTGAGAGATCCAATTATATGTACTTCATCCTGACCATGCCTGCCACAAACGGTAAGCGTATAATCCAGATTTTGAGATCTTAGATTTTGAACTATTTTTTCATCGGAGGGAAGTAAAGCGATTCCACAAATTCCCCATTGCTGTTGGTCCTTATTTTCCAGTAATAAATTGGTATAGTACTGCTGATGGGCTCTGTGGAAATTTCCAACACCGATATGCACGATGCCGGTTGTGATATTTTCCCGTTGATACTGGTACGCGATAGGAGTCATATTACTGTAGTGTTTAATTAAATATTAACGATTTGCTAAACTTATATTAATAAACCTATTACGTGACTATTTTTGTCATGAAATTAACAATGGGAACGTTCCCAAATTTTGGGAACGTTCCCATTTGACTATTTTTTTGCTATTTTTGACAAAAAACACCCCTTGATGAAACGTGTAACAATTAAAGATCTCTCGAAATTTTTGTCATTATCTACCTCTACCATCTCCAGAGCACTGCTTAATGATAAAAATATACATCCTGAAACCCAAAAAAGAGTTCTTCAGGCAGCGGAAAGATTGGGGTATAAACCCAACTCAACGGCCTTAAATCTGAAATATGGAAAATCTAAGAATATAGGGCTCGTCGTTCCGGAAATGATCACTCCCTTTTCTTCAAAGGTACTGAGAGGAATCCAAAACATTTTAGATCCATTAGGCTATAGAGTTATTATTACACAATCCGATGAAAACCCATTAATTGAAAGGAAAAACCTAAAACTTTTAGAAGAATTTAATGTTGATGGTATTATTATTAATCTTTGCCATGAAAGCTTCAATGAAGAAGTATACAGAGAGCTGATCAATCATGAATTACCTATGGTTTTCTTTGACAGAATCCCAGGAAAGTCATTAAACGTTTCAAAAGTGATTGTAGATGACCAGATCAAGGCTTCATTGGTCGTAGAGCACCTGATCAATACCGGAAGGAAAAGAATAGCTCACATTATGGGTCCCCTTACCATAAGAAATGTCACTGAGAGAGCCAACGGATACAAACGGATTCTTGAAAAATACGACATCTCTGATCCTGATTTGATCATACAGACTGACGGGATGACTTTTGAACATGGAAGAAGAGCTGTGCAGGAACTACTGAATAAAAAGATCCCATTTGATAGTATTTTTGCTTTTTCGGATACATTAGCGATAGGCGCAATGAATTATCTTCATGAGCAACATATAAAAATACCACAAGAAGTAGCGATAGCAAGCTTTTCAGGAACTGAGTTGGCTACTATTGTACATCCTCAGCTGACAACTGTGCAGCAGCCTCTGGAAAAAATGGGTGAAACCGCAGCTCAGTTAGTGGTGGAGAAAATAAATAATAAATTGTCTCCCGAGCAAACGATTGTTATGGATACTGAATTGATTTACAGGGCTTCAACACTTTCTGAATAAGAAAGATACGGAGAACCTGAAAATACTCGGTGACAGGAAAAATGCCTCTGGAAAATTAATATAGTATTAATCCAGGATGAATTTATTATAGATACTTTTGTGAAGCTGTTTTACCCGATGCACAATGGCGCAATTCAAAAAGATATATTCTGAATATAAACATAGAGTTTATTTCTTTGTCAGAAAATACATTCAGAGAGATGAGGATGTAGAAGACGTTGTACAGGATATTTTTGTACATGTCTGGAAGCATATGGATAAAGCGAATGATTCTACAGCAATAGAGGCTATCATCTTTAAAACCAGTAAACAGGAAGTCGCTAATTTTTATCGTAAGCATAAACTGGTGCTGGTTTCCTCAGATCAGAATACAATTCCGGAAACAGAGGATGAAACTCCGGATGAGGTGTACACAGAAGAGCAGCTCTCTAAAATAGAACCATTACTGGATGAGCTTCCCCAAAAAACCAAAGAATTATTCATTCGGCATACGGTCGACAATTTAAGTTATTCCCAGCTGGCCAAAGAAAATAATATCTCTAAAGTGGCCATCGGCAAACACATCAACAAGGCGATCAGCTTTTTGAAAATCAATCTCCATTAATTTTTTTTACCTCCGAATATGAACTATTTGTTAAATCTCAAAAGATGAGGTTTACGATTTTGTGTTTCTGCGTATTTACTAATAAATAACCTTTGTAAACTTAATCGAGAATAGATGCCTATGAGTTTAGAAGAAGAATTTGAGAAAAATTGGAAGTCTGTTTCTGAAGAACAGAATCGGATGGATGATATCACAGACCGAAAGACCTGGGCTGGAATTGAGAAAAAGATCCAAAAGAAAAAGTCTGTAAAAAAATTATATTGGGCAGCAGCAGTATTGATTCCTCTTTTTATGCTACTTGCAGTTTTTAGAATGGCAGACTCTGAAGAAGGAGCTAAGACTGTAGATCAATATGTCTATGAAACTTTAGAAAGAGGAAAATCATTCAGGCTTCCGGATGGAAGTATTGTTGAATTGAACCCTTATAGTAAACTTACTTTAGATAAAGGCTTTGGAGATAAAGATCGAAAAATGGTCTTTATGGGACAAGGAAAATTTAATGTTGCTAAGGATAAGGAGAAGCCTTTTAGAATCAATGCAGGAGCATTTAATGTTCAGGTCCTGGGGACCCAGTTTTTTTTAGATCAGAAATCGATTACAAAAAAAGTGGAGCTATTTGAAGGAAAGGTAAAAATAGAGCATGGCAAAATTGTAACCTATCTATTGCCCAAAGAAATCTGGATGAATGATCCCCAACGTCTGGATTATCACTATTATCATCCTGAAAAACAAAGGAGTTTTACTTTTGACCGTTCAGATTATTCCGAAGCAATAAAACAGCTGGAAAATACCTATAATATCAGTATTACCTATCCGGCTCAATTTAAACATAAAAAAGTAAGCGGAGCATTTACCGGAAACCTGAAAGAAGTCCTTTCGGTGATAAGCTTTCCGTTTAACCTTAAACCAGAGAACATCAATGAAAAAGAAATTATATTAAAATAGAAAAGCACCGATATTGGCGTATCGATGCTGATTATTCAATTTAAAAACCGGTAAAAGTTTAAAAATTAACATTTGCGAATTTATGAAAAAAACAGCAATTAGTATTGCTATGCTTGGGATTTTGTGCTCGGCCCAATTATCTTATGCATCAGGAATACGCTCTTCCTTACCCTCTTTGTATGCTGCAACGGAATTGCCCATGACAAAAGTTCTGGAGAAACTCAGCAAAACTACAAAGACTCAGGTATTTTATTCCGTATCCGACCTCGAAGATATTTTGGTGGAAGATCGGAAGATTGATTACAATTCCTTACAAAAGACCCTTAATTATTTGCAGAAAAACTATCCTGTAGAATTTAGTGTTCAGAACAATGTTGTTACGGTCAGGAGAACACCAGGCAGGACAATGGTTAGAAACAATGTCAGTACAGTCGATATTTTAAAAAATGATACCATTCCTGAAAAAGAAAAGAAAATTGATGAAGTGGTATTGATAGGATATGGAAAGCAAAATAAAAAAGATATTTCAGGATCTATTGCCTCTATTGGCCAAAAAGATCTGCAGGGGATAGCTTCAGGAAATTTTGGAGATATGATTGCAGGTAAGGCTACGGGAATTCAGATTACACAGGCAAACGCAAATCCGGGAGCTTCTCCTAATATTCGTATCCGCGGTATTGGAACTTTAACCGCCGGAGCTAATCCTTTGATTGTGGTAGATGGCTTTCCTTTGACAGAAGGCACCAATCTTAATTCTATTGACCCTAATTCCATTGCGACGATTGACATCCTTAAAGATGCTGCTTCTACAGCGATCTATGGATCACGGGGTGCTAATGGCGTTATTTTAATCCAGACAAAAGAAGGGAAAAAAGGTAAGTTGGAATACACACTCGATTCTTATTACGGAATTCAGACAAGAAGTGATAACGAAAAATTTGTGAATGCTTACGATATGGCCACTTTTATGAAGGAAGCAAGGGATAACAACTACCTTTCTAAAGGAGCTAACAGAAGTGCCTCTGATGATAATGCAACAAGAATTTCTAAAGGAGCTACATTAAGAGAGTTGATTCCTGCGTATCTGGCTCCTTATTTAAATAAAGAGAAAGGATTGGTGGATACCGATTGGTATTCGACAGTTCTAAGACCGGCACCTATGAGTAATACCTCACTGAATGTTTTGGGTGGAGATGATAAAACAAAATATTCTTTTACGGGAAGTTATCTGAATCAGCAGGGAATTTTGATTGGAACGGATTATGAGAAATACGCTGGGAATATCAATTTGGTGACCAATATGACGGATAAACTGAAATTCGGAATTTCCATGACGCCTTCTTTTGCACAGGGAAGTCTCTTTGATATGGTGAATGGCGGACGGACCTATAACCTTCTACAAATGGCAACAACCATGTATCCTTTTTTTGCACCTAGAGATAATAACGGTAACCTTTTTATTTCCCAGCAAATAAAAGCCAATACACCTACTGATGGTGCTTTGGTTGAAAACCCTGTTGCTATAGCTGAAATGACCAGGAGAAAATATACTTTGTTTAAAACCTTCGGGAATATATTCGGAGAATGGAATTTTCTGAAAAACTTTAAATATAAAATCTCTGCTGGTGGTGATTATACAAGTTATGAATACAACTTTTTTGATCCCTCAACAGTCGGAAGTTATAGAACGGCAGCACCTGATGTAACTACAGCAAGCAGAACAGAATATATCACAAAGAATTATCTGGTCGAAAACTTACTTACCTATGATAAAAAGATCAACGACCATTCGTTCAACGCTATTGCAGGACAGTCGTATCAACAGGAAGAGTCGAATAAGGTGACGACGCTGGCTGCCGGATTTCCTGATAACAGCATTACCAATATCGGTGGTGGTACCTCTTTTAAAGTAGATGTAGATCAATACAAATGGACGCTTATTTCTTATTTTACCAGATTCAACTATTCTTATCAGGGAAAATACAGCCTGATGGCTTCCTATAGAAAAGACGGATCCTCTCGTTTTGGAGTCAATACGAAATGGGGCGATTTTTACGCGTTGTCTTTAGCATGGACTTTAAGCAATGAAAGTTTCTTTCCTAAGAATACATTTTTAGATCCTCTTAAATTTAGGTTCAGTCTGGGAAGCAACGGAAATAATCAGATTCCTAACTTTGGAGCACTTTCTTTAATGGCGCAGGAAAATTATGTATTTGGAGGAATATTGGCTCCGGGTTACCGTTCTGCTACAGCTCCAAATCCTAATATTTCCTGGGAGAAATCGGAGTCTAAAAACTTCGGAATCGACTTCTCCCTTTTTAACAAATATTTAAATGTCTCTGCAGATTATTATATTTTAAACAGAAACGGATTGCTCTTAGATGTTCCTGTCCCGCAACAATCAGGATACAGTACCTCACTTCAAAACATCGGAAAGCTCAGAAATAATGGACTGGAGATACAATTGTCTTTAAAGCCGTTACATATCGGAGAAAGCTTTGAATATTCCAATAACTTCAATTTTTCGATGAATAGAAATAAAGTGTTGGCTTTAGCGAGCGGACAAACTCAGATCGTTGCCGGAGCCAATAATTTTGCCATCACAAAAGTAGGACAATCTATTGCAGAAATGTATGGATATAACATCATTGGAGTATATAAAACCCAAGCGGAAATTGACAATTCGCCTCATATTACAGGTACCATGGTGGGAGATTATATTATGGAAGATCTGAATAAAGATGGAAAGATCGATGCCAACGATAAGAAGAGCTTTGGCTCGGGAATCCCCAAATACGTTTTGGGTTTTACCAACTCATTCAGGTATAAAAATTTTGAGCTGAACTTTAGCCTGTACAGTGAATTAGGAAGAAAAATATACAATGGGGATATGGTGAGTATTACAGAATCCGGAGAAGGATTTGGCGTTCCGTCACAATATTATTTTGATAACAGATACAATCCGGTAACCAATCCTAATGGAATCTATGCTATGCCCAATATGAACTTTTCGAACAACAGAAAAGAAGCAAGAACGTCAAATATTTTCTTTAAAAACGGAGATTACGTTCGCTTAAGATCTTTAAAACTGGCGTACAATCTTCCGGAGGAATTGGTGTCAGCTTTAAAGGTCAAGTCTATACAACTGTATTTTGTTGGAAATAACCTGTTAACATTTACCTCGTACAGAGGACAAAATCTGGATGCCAATTCGGATAGTATACTCACCCAAGGTTACGATAGCGGATATTATCCGATTGCCAAAGTCTATTCTTTCGGAATGAATATGAAATTTTAATCACTACAGTAATGCATAAATCAAGAAAAATGAAACATATATATATTCCTTTATTCGGTTTACTTTTCCTTCAGTCGTGCTCCTCGGACCTGTTGAATACCTCACCCGAAAGTACCAAAGTGACCGCTAATTTTTATCAGGATGAAGCCCAGCTTGAGCAAGGCGTAAATGCAGTATATGCATCTTTGCAATATAACGGACAATACCAGCTGGCTATGCCTGCTATTGGAGAAATTCCATCCGATAATACTTTTGATGAGGTTCCAGCAAATGATAGCTTTACCTATGGGGAATTTGATTTTTTCACCATTCAGCCTAATAACTCTTTACTGGGAAGTGCATGGAAAGACCATTATGTAGGAATACAGCAGGCTAATATTGTTTTAAACAGAATTGGCGGAATATCTATGGATCAGTCCCTTAAAAATGCCAGAACAGGTGAAATGAAATTTTTACGGGCGCTGATGTATTTTAACCTGGTAAGGACTTTTGGAGATGTTCCGTTAGTAACAAAGGAAACAACAGATGTTAATGAATATTTTGGACAGGGAAGAACCGCTACGGAAAGGGTCTATACTTTTATCGAGACTGAGCTTAAAGCAGCTATTGACCTTCTTCCGGCTACTGCCTCTCAGAAGGGAAGGGTTACAAAAGGTGCTGCTCTGGGGATATTGGCAAAAATTTTAATCACAAGAAATAAATATGCCGAGGCACTTCCTTATTTGCAGCAGATAGAGCCATTAGGATATAGCTTACTTTCTGATGTGACGAAAATTTTTGATCCTGCCAATAAAAATAATGCGGAAATTATTTTTGATGTACAATTTACTTCAGGTTTAAACGGAAATACCGAAGGGAGCCAGACATACCAGATGTTCAGTCCTTCTGGTTTTGTATCAGGAGCAAAAGGGCATAATCTCCCGACTAGAGAGATATACAATATTTTTACTTCAGGAGACTCCAGGAAAAATGCTTTTGTAGGATTGACTCCTAATGGGGTACCTTACAGTAAAAAACTGGTGAAGACTTCCGATGCAATTGTAGATGGAGGAAGTAACATAGTGGTACTACGGCTGGCGGATGTTTACCTTTTGATGGCAGAATGTTATGCAAAAGTGAATGATTTTACCAATTCCAATCTTTATTTAAATAAGATCAAATCCAGAGCAGGAGTAAATTCTGTAAACTTGATCAGTCAACAACAATTGCTTGGCGAGATTGCATTGGAGAGAAGAAAAGAGTTCGTAGGAGAGGGACACCGGTGGTTTGATCTGGTGCGGACAGGACAGGCAGTGTCTGTGATGACTTCCTATTTTCAGAACACTCCCGGCTACAGTACGGCAGTTATCAAAGATTATAATCTGTTGATGCCGGTACCACAGGGACAGATCAATACAGATCCAGCGATCAAACAAAACCCAGGATATTAATTAAAACACTATTAAAATGGATCATAAAATCTTACAATATATACAGAAAGTAAGTTGCTTTTTAGGAATTTTAATTGCTCAGTTAGGATTTTCACAGACGAATTATTTCAAGCAGGGAATACCGGAAGATAAAATTTTAGTTGTTGCTCATAGAGGAGATTGGAGGAACTATCTTGAAAATTCAATCAAAGCAATAGAAGGAGCTATCAGGATGGGAGTTGATATCGTAGAAATCGATTTACAGAAAACCAAGGAGGGACAATTGATTGTGATGCACGATAAACAATTAGACCGTACCACTACTGGTAAAGGAGAAATTTCTGAAACATCACTTGCTGAAATACGACCACTATTTCTTAAAAATGGAGCAGGGATGCCTACCAGAGAAAAAGTACCGACCCTTGAAGAGGTATTGAATTTCATCAAAGGGAAAAGGATTATGCTAAACCTGGATAAAGGCTGGGATTTCATTGAAGAAGTGAGAAGGCTAACCGAAAAAACGGGAACAACAGAGCAGATCATTCTGAAAGGAAACAAAAGAGCTTCAGAATTGAAAAAAGAAGTTGGAAAAAAGCTGGATCATATAATCTACATGCCGATGGTTTGGCCGGAGGATTATAGTATTTATAAAAGAGAAGAAGTGATCAATCCAACTGAATATATTAGAGAGTTTTCTAAAATATTCAATCCTGTTGCCTATGAAGTGATTATTAAAGATGATACCCCAAAAGCAGATGCCTTACTGAAAATGATCCGTGAAGCTCATGCTATGATCTGGATCAATGCCCTGTGGCCGGAGTTATGTGCAGGACACGATGATGATAAGGCTATAGATAATCCCGAAGAAAATTGGGGCTGGATGATTAAAAAGGGCGCTAATATCATTCAAACCGATAGACCTTTAGAACTAATACAATACTTAAAATCAAAAAACTTAAAATATGAAAATTAACAGGTTGATTTATGTATTGATTTTTATTTCAGGCTGGGCTTTAGGACAGAAAAGCATTTCCCTTTCCGGATTTCCCCAGGATAAAATAATGGTTGTCGCCCATCGTGCAGATTGGCGGGAAGCCCCTGAAAATTCTGTTATGGCCGTTAAAAAAGCTATTGAGAAAGGAGTGAATATGGTAGAAATAGATTTGGCGCTGACTAAAGATAATGTGCTCATTTTAATGCATGATACTACCATCGATAGAACGACTACAGGAAAAGGAAAGCCTTCTGATTATACTTTAGAAGAAATAAAAAAATTATATCTGAAGGACGGATTAGGAGTACCTACTCAAATGCAGGTTCCTACCCTTGAAGAAATACTGGATGTGACACAAGGAAAAGTCTTTATCAACTTAGATAAGGCATTTGATTACTTTGATAGAGTATATCCTATTCTGAAGAAAAGAAATCTTTTCGATCAGGTCCTTTTTAAAGGAACGGCAATGTATGAAGAATTTGATAAGAAATACGGGACGATTAAAAATGAAATCCACTATATGCCTATTATAAGGCTCGCTGCAGGTGAAGGTTGGCCTAAAATCAATGATTACCTGAACCATTACCAGGTATATGGGTTTGAGTTCACCTTGGGGTCGGATGAAAGCCACCTGATCAATTTTAAAGAAATTGAAAAAAGAGGAGCCCGTGTCTGGGTGAATTCTTTATGGCCACAACAAAGTGCAGGGCATAATGATGATCTGGTACTTGAAAACCCTGATGTGTATAACTGGTTTGTGGAAAACAATATCAACATTATTCAGACCGACCGTCCAAAAGAATTGATTGATTTTCTAAAACGGAAAAAACTGTATTCATCCGTAAAATAAATGACGATATTCTCAATATTCAGTAAGGGAGCTACTGAAATACAATTGCCTAAGTAATTCTTGGGCAATTGCTTTTTGTAATTGAAATTAAAATTTAGGTAAAAGGTTTGTTACGGTTGATGGATAAAGACTTTTATTAATTATTAAAATCATTATTCTATGGAATGGGTTTTGATAGTTGTATACAAACTATTAAAAATATTAACATATGAACTTAATTATCCGAATTCTGATTACTGCGGCAGTAGCGTTTCTTTTAACAAAAATTCTGCCGGGTGTACATTTTGAAGGGTTTTCAACAGCCATTATTTTTGCGATTGTTTTAGGGGTTTTAAACCTGATCGTAAAACCGGTTTTAAGCATTTTAGGACTTCCTTTAACCATTATCACACTGGGATTATTTGCTTTGGTAATCAATGCACTGATGATCCTTCTTGCTGATTACTTTATAGACAGTATGGTGGTAGATGGGTTCTGGTGGGCATTTATCTTCAGTATCGCCCTTTCCTTTATCACTTCTCTGGCAAACTCTATGTTTTCAGATGCTGATTAAATCAATGTAATATCATTACATCCAATACACAATCCGTCAGTAAAAACTGACGGATTTTTTATTGCAAACTTTCATGATTATTATATAGTAAAAGGATTTTGAGAGATCTGCAAAATCTGCAAGAGCTAAATAAGCATAAAAATATCTGTGTAAATCTGCGAAATCTGTGGGCTAAAAAAATTAACCACAAAAGTCACAAAAGTTTTTAAACACTTTAGTTATTTAAGTTCAATTCATAATGTATAACAAGTACACATAAGCTCCTTAAAAATCAAAGATTTTTATAAGATCTGCGAAATCAGCTCAATCTGCGAGCAAAAAAATAGCATAAACATCTGTGTTAATCTGAGGAATCTGGGGTGAAAAAATTAAACCACAAAAGTCACAAAAGTTTTTAAACACTTTAGTTATTTAAGTTCAATTCATAATGTATAACAAGTACACATAAGCTTCTTAAAAATCAAAGATTTTTATAAGATCTGCGAAATCAGCTAAATCTGCGAGCAAAAAATATCATAAACATCTGTGAAAATCTGTGTAATCCGTAGGAAAATTAAACCATTACTAAAATACTAAGAGATTTCTCCTATGTCGAAATGACAAAAAGTTTCTCGAATTCAATACAGTTAACAATTTCGCAAATCAGCGATTTTACCTTTACCCTTAGAAAAACATATAAGATAATTGTTAATTCCTTCGCCTATTTTTATTTTAAGTACTAAATTTGACAATCTTTGATTTAAACAGGAATTTATGAAACTTAAGCACAGCCTGCTTGCTTTGGCAGCTCCAATTTTAATGAATGCACAACAGCTAATGACACCTGAAATTCTTTGGACTTTGAAAAAAGTTGGAGTACAGGCCGTTTCACCCGATCAATCGTCTCTGATTTATAAAGTAGGACAGGTAGATCTAAAAACAGAAAAAACAAAAAACGAAAATTATTTTCTCAATGTCCTTAATCACCAATCTTCAAAAATAGATTTAGGAAAAAAAGCATTGATTCAATGGGATAAAAATGGAATCTATGCGCAGGAAGGAGAAGTGATTTACCTTTCAAAAGACAATGGTAAAACATGGACGGAATTTTATACGATTGGAGAAGCAGATAATATTGTGATATCTCCTGACGGAAAGAAAATTGCTTTCAGCAAACAGGTTCTCGTTGAAAAATTGATGGGGAAAGATAAATACAGTGATACTCCTAAAACGACAGCTCAGGTATATACAGATCTTAACCACAGACACTGGGATTATTACAATGAAGGAAAGTATAATCATGTTTTTGTAGTGAATGCTTCAGATAAAGTAGATGCTGCAAAAGACTTACTGGACGGTAAAACATGGGATTCACCTCAGAGACCTTTCGGAGGAGCTGAAGATTTTATCTGGAGTCCTGATTCTTCACAGCTTTTGTATGTGACGAAGCCTAAGAGTGGAAAAGAATATGCTACAAGTACCAACACCGATATTTTTGCTTATGACCTGGCGTCAGGTTCTACAAAGAATTTAACAGAAAGCAATAAAGGATATGATGTTAATCCAAAGTTCAGTCCTGACGGAAAATCATTGATTTGGCAGAGTATGGAAAGAGATGGATATGAAGCAGATAAAAATGATATAAAAATCATGGACTGGAAGTCCGGAAAAACTGAAAACCTTACCAAAAATTGGGATGAAAGTGTTTCAGGAAGCGTTTTCTGGGGTGGAGATTCTAAGACCATCTATTTTACAGCAGCATTCAGAGGGACAAAACAATTGTTTTCATTAGATCCGAAAAATGCAAAAGTTCAGCAAATTACGAAAGGAGATTTTGATGTAAATGATATTTTTGCAGATCAGAAAAATACGTTACTTGTAGGAAGAACGGATATAAACCATGCAACAGATTTATTCTCGGTAAATATTAAAAACGGAGAGATGAAGCAGGTTACCGATGTCAATAAAGATATTTATGCAAAACTGGCTCAGGGTAAATCTGAACTGAAAATGGTTAAAACTTCTGATGGAAAAGAAATGGGCGTTTGGTTCCATTATCCACCAAATTTTGATCCCAATAAAAAGTACCCAACTTTAGTATACTGTCAGGGAGGACCTCAATCTGCATTAACTCAATTTTTCAGCATAAGATGGAATTTTGCCCTAATGGCAGCTAACGGATATATTGTAGTAGCGCCTAATCGTAGAGGAATGCCGGGCTGGGGAACAAAATGGAATGAAGCGATTTCTAAAGACTGGGGCGGACAGCCAATGAGAGATTATCTGGCAGCTACCGATTATGCAAAAACTTTACCTTATGTAGACGGAGATAGAGTAGCGGCGGTAGGAGCAAGTTATGGTGGGTACAGTGTATTCATGCTGGCAGGTATCCATGATAACAGATTCAAAACATTTATTGCTCACGATGGATTATTTGATATGAAATCCTGGTATTTGACTACCGAAGAGCTTTGGTTTGCCAATTGGGATATAGGATCACCTTGGGAAAAACCTCTTCCAAAAGCATATACAGATTTCAACCCAAGCAATTTTGTTGAAAAATGGAACAAGCCGATTATGGTCGTTCAGGGAGGAATTGATTTCCGTGTTCCTTATGAGCAAGGACAGGAAGCTTTCCAGGCGGCGAAACTGAGAGGGCTTAAAACAAAATTAGTATACTTCCCGAATGAAAATCACTGGGTGCTTCATCCGCAAAACGGATTGGTATGGCAGAGAGAGTTCTTTGACTGGTTGAAGGAGACATTATAAAAATACATTAAGTATTAAGAGATATAAAACGGGCTAAAGCCCGTTTTTTTATTTTAAAACATTCAATGGCTTTAGCCAAATTTTTTATATTTGATCATGCAAAACCGTATTTCTTCATTTCCTCCTATTATTGATGCCCAATCTGAAATCTTAATTTTAGGTTCTATTCCCGGAGTAAAATCTCTGGAAAAACAACAATATTATGCACATCCTCAGAACAAATTCTGGAGGATCATTTTTAGTTTGTTCAATGATAATTTTACAGAGGATTATTTGGAAAGAGTGAATGTTTTAAATAAACATCATATCGCACTTTGGGATGTTATCGACACCTGTGAAAGAAAAGGAAGCTTGGATTCAGAGATCAAAAATGAAGAAGCAAACCAGATTGCAGAGTTGCTGGAGCAATTTCCGAATATAAAAGCAATTTTTTGCAATGGAGGAAAATCTTACAAGAACCTCCAGAAAGTTTTAGGAAAGAACTATAAGCTTCCTATTGTTTCACTTCCCTCAACAAGCCCCCTTCATACTATTCCTTTTGAAAAGAAACTGGAAGCGTGGGTGAAGATTCTGGAATTTCTGAAATAGCTTGTTGTATTTCTTTTGCCTATTTAACAGATAAAATAATCATAAATATCTGTGCGAATTTGTGTAATCTGTGGTTAAAAAAATAACTATAAAAGTCACAAAAGTTATTTAAAACACTTAAGCTATTTAAGCTCAATTCATAGTGTATAACAAGTACACATAAGTTTCTTAAAAATCAAAGATTTTTATAAGATCTGCGAAATTAGCTCAATCTGCGAGAGCTAAATAATCATAAAAATATTTGTGCAAATCAGAGCAATCTGTGGTTGAAAAATTAAACCATAAAAGTTTTAAATACTCAGATTTTACATAGTTTAGATTCCTACGGAATGACAACTTTGCGCATACGAGCTAAAACGCCATATTTGTTATTCCGTAAGAATCTAAGTTATTACTATCCACTCAATGAGTTTTAAAGTTTTTGATTTTCGTCTTAAGTATTCTTTTATACGACACCATCTTAAACTTACTTACGTGTGCTAAAGTGTTTAGTTCAAAACTATTATTTTAATGCACTCCTAAATATCTTCTCAAACCCTTCAATAATTCTAACTGATTCTTTGTTCGGTCAAGATTATGCTCCGGATAGGCGGTAGAATAATATATACTTCCATCTAAATAATCCGTAAGAAAACGAACTGCCTGAATGTAAATCACTACCTGTGCCGCATAATCAAGATTTTCAAGCTCTTCGGCTGTTAACTGATCTTTCAAATGATACAAAAAACCTTCTTTGACCGCTTTAAAAATTTCAGAATTGAAATTATTGACTGCTTTTCCGTCATCTTCATTCGTGATATTGGTATAAGATTGAATCATATTTCCAAAATCATATAAAATGGTGGAAATCATTAAAGTATCTAAATCAATAATGGCGATAGGATGATGATCCTGATCAAAAAGAATATTGCTGATTTTTGTGTCTGCATGAATGATTCTTTTTGGTAATTGATTATTACGAACCATGCTAATCCATCGGTCTGGTAAGTCTAAAAGCTGGTTCATCTGCAAGATTTCAGAATGTGCTTTGTCTTTTAAATCCGGAGCAGCGTGTTCTAAGGTATTTTTATAATCGGTAATTCTTTTTTCAAAATTGATGAATCCCGGTAACGGGTCTTCAATAGCAGGAAGTGTTTCGGTATTAATGATGCTCAGGAAAGAACTGACGGCCTGAGCTGCTTTAAAAGCAGTTTCAGCCGAAGGAACGGTAAGGAAAGTGATACTATTATCGATATATCCTGTCATTCGCCATTGCTGTCCTTCTATATCCTTTACCAAAAATTCTTTAAAAGAAGAAGATACGGGTTCCGTGATATGAAGCGGATAATTATTTTCCTGAAGCATTTTATTTATAGTCAGATGATTATGAATAATCCGTTCGGGGTTTTTAAAAACCTGAGTATTGATTTTCTGTAGAATAAACTTTTCCTGATTTTCATTATTCTCTATCAGGTAAGTAGTATTGATCAGCCCGTTATTAATCGGGCTAATCATACAATTTTCAGTACCAATGAATCTTAAGATAATATTGTTGACTTCCATAAATCTTCTGGGTATCGCTGGTTCTGGGTTTCTTTTTCAAGATGATTTTTTAAAATAATTTTATCATCGGGATAGGTCATTCCCAGCCATTGAGATGGTGAGGTTTTGACTAATATTTTTACTTTCTTTTCTTCATTCATCCTCTGTAAAGCAGAAGGAATGTAAAATTCCTCTTTAAGTTGTGGCCCGGCTTTAATAAAATCATTAAAATAGTTTTCCAACGATTCGAACATACTGGGGTGAAAAATGAAATAATTCATGGAAACCAAAGTATCCGGATCTACTTCAATATCTTTTCCGTTTTCGGTATAGACAATGGTATTATTTTCCTTTCGGATAGAGGTTTGCTCTTCTACTTTTATCAGAAAGTTCTCATCATCCACTGTACATATTCCTCTGGCTACTGTGCCGTTGTCACTTAATGTTGTATTAAGAGGGTAGGCAATGAGTTCGAACTGAGAATCTGAAACATTTTGGCTATCGATCTCTTTCGATGCCAGCTGATAAATTTCCTTACCATAAAAATCGTCTGCGTTAATCATTACAAAAGGTTCATTGATGTACTGTTTTGCACACAGTACGGCATGCCCGGTTCCCCAAGGCTTTTCACGGGAGGAATAATCATACCCTTCAGGGATATATTGATCCATATCCTGATATACCCAATGCAGCTCAAAATTCTGAGTCTTGGAAATATTCTCCAGCCTTTCTATGTAGCTTTCAGGTATAAAACGATTGATAATAATCACAATTTTATTGAATCCGACCTTTAGCGCATCATAAATAGAATATTCAAGAATGGGAGAGCCGTTGCTCAATATTCCATCTACCTGTTTAAGGCCTTTGTAACGGGTACCTAAGCCACCGGCTACTATGAGAATTGTTTTTTTAGAATTCATCTGTCATTCCGAATATAGGTTTACGACTTTTCCACTGTCCTTTTGTAAAGTCAGGGATCTCAACAACTTGTCCGCCTTTAGCAATTGATTGCTCACTAAGCGGAGTAATAGCATACCATGTAGCTAAATCATAGACATCCATAGGGAATTCAATATTTCGTTTGATACATTCGATGAAAGTATTCATCACAAAGAAATCCATTCCTCCGTGCCCTGCGCCTGAAGCTTTACTTTCAAACTTTTTCCACATAGGGTGATCATATTCTTTGATCCATTTTTCGCTGTTATCCCATTTATGGGTGTGATTCATGGTTTTTTCAAAATAAATATGACCTTGATCGGCACCACCGGAACCGAAATCCTGCCATAATCCATCAGTTCCCTGTACTCTGAAACCAAGATCATAAGGTCTTTGTAAGCTGGTATCATGGGTTAAAAGAATAGTTTCACCATTGGCACAGGCTATTTGTGTGGTAACAATATCTCCTTGATTAAATTTCACTTTGGCATTCGGATGGTTTTCCCCTCCTTTAGGATGCTCTACAATGTACTGGTGCAGACCAACAGATTTTGAAGAAAATGATGAAAGTCTGGTTAACCTGTTTCCACGGTTGATATCCATCATCATTGCAATAGGACCAACTCCGTGAGTAGGATAGAGCTCTCCGTTTCTTTTTACGTAATGCTCGGTTCTCCATTTCGCTTCGCTAAATCCTTTTTCACCAAATTCAACCCCTGAATTGTACGGTGTAACCCCATCATTGAATAAAACGGCTCTTAGGTCATGCTGATAACCGCCTCTTCCATGAACCAGCTCCCCAAACATTCCTTTACGCACCATATTCAATACGGCCATAATATCTCTTCGGTAGCATACATTTTCCATCATGAAAATAGGAACTTTAGTTTCTTCATACGCTTTCACAAACTCCCAGCAGTCTTCAAGCTTTATAGCACCTGAGACTTCCATGCCTACGATTTTCTTCGCTTTCATTGCCTCAACACCTTGGGTAAGATGCCATTCCCATGGCGTAGCAATGACTACAGCATCAATATTAAGTTTCAGAAGATTTCTGTAATCATAATCACCGTTGGAAAACTCCTTTGCTGCCGGCTTATTATTGCTTTGCAGTATTTTCTGACTTGCTGCCAGCATTATTTTACTAGGATCGGCAAAAGCAACAATTTCAACATCGTCACGTTTAGCAAGTAATTTTACATGTTCCTGTCCTCGAAGTCCGACCCCTATAAAGCCTACACGAACTTTTTTATCGAATTTAAAATTTTCAGAATAAGCAAATAATGAATGGGGTAAAACAAGAGCTCCAAAAGTAGCAAGTGCTGTTGTCTTAATAAAACTTCTGCGAGAATTTTCCATAATTGGTATTTTTTGTTTTTAAAAATATTAAAATCTCAATAGATAACCAATTCTTTTGCAAAAAAAATTATTAAACAACGTTATTGTCCAAAATAGGCCGAAATTATTCTTTCCCTCATTTTATTAAGGTACTTAATATCTTTGGTATTGGATAAGATGATCAGGGTGACCTCTTTATCGGGTAAATGTACCCAATTGGCACTATGGCCATATCCTTCTCCCTGACGTTCTACAAACAAAGTAGTGATGGTCCCGAATTTTTTAGGATACACCCAAAAGCTGAAAGCAGTATCTTCCAGTTCTTTGTAAGGAGTAAGCATAATATCTAGAGTAGTCTTTTTTAATAAGGTATGATTGAAGAGAGCCTGATCAAAGATTAAAAGGTCTTTGGGGGTTGAATACATGCCTCCTGCGGTGTATAAATTATCAATATAGGTATTCGTGGGTGTATGGAGAGCAAATGGGTCTGAACCTGTCTCCGAATATCCGTCATCAATATTCTGAATGATATCAGTGTGATGAAGAAGTCCTGTATTGTTCATTTTTAACGGAACCAATATTTGCTCTTTTAAAACTTCTTCAAACGGTTTACCATACATATTCTCAATGATTTTCCCAAGCAGGATATAATCCCCATTATTGTAACTGAACTTTGTACCCGGTTTATTGATAAGCTTCTCAGATAAGAAGGTCGTAATAAAGTCATCCAGATTCCAGATGGTATTATCGTAAGCCTGATGAATGAATTCCGGAGAACTTATATCTTTATTGAATCTGCCGCTGCTGTATGTTAATAAGTTCCTTATTGTTGCCTTTTTGGCTGCCTCGCCTTTGTAATTGGGTAAATACATGGCAATAGGAACATCTAAATTAATTTTACCTCTCTCATATAGTTGCATAATCAGTACCGCAGTAAATGATTTCGTCAGTGAAAAAATATGAAATTTGGTGCTGTCTGAAAAACTGATGTTATAATGTCTGTTGGATAATCCTTTATAAGAAAGCAATTCGGTTTTGCCGTTGTGGGCGATCAGGACTGCTCCATTAAAATTATCATTTTTCACACTGGAATCAATAACTTTTTCCACATTTGAAATTTGAGAATGAACAGCATTTATTACTAATAAAAGAATGCCCGTAAGAATATTTTTCATAGCAAATAGTTTTTATTAAGGGGAATCTTGAGAAGAGGTATAATTATTTTTTAGAGGATAACTCGAAAGTTTACTGGTCAATCCATGCTTTTCTCAAAGCTATTTGTTGGGCATCCGGATTAGCCAGAGTGCTTACTTTTCCTGTAGTTTCGTCGTAGGTAAGACCCACTTTTGTAAGATATTCTTTCAAAGGAAGAGGCTTTGTACCTTCTATATAATCCTTGAAATAGGTGCGGATTTCGGGGAAAGTCATTTTTGTAATTTCATCGAATAAATCATCATCATTGAAATATTTATTCTCCCCATATTTTTGCATAAGCCGTTGCATCAGATTCTGAGTACCCATTTTACCACCCGAAAGCTCGCGTAGTCTGATATCTAAACATAATCCCAGCAATGGTCCTTTTTGGTATACGTTCATATACTGGTCCTGTCTCTGCATTGCATTTTTACTGAATTCTGTAAAAGATAATGTATTATCAAACTCTTTCATACCTTCTATTTTTTCCTCCAGCTTTTTTTCAAAATCCGACAGGCTGATCATTTTTTGTTTTATAGGCATATGTATGGTGGCATATTCTGTCATCCCTTCATAAAGCCACAGATGTTTAGACATCACAGGATTCAGAAAATCATAATGCTGGATTTCTCCCGAATGAATGTGAAGTGGTGTAATGATATGGAAAAATTCATGAGAAGCCACTCTGTTTAGAGCATCCGGTAGAAAGTTGATATTCTCGGACAGATAAAGACAAACGGTAGACCTCGAATGCTCCAGCCCATCTCCCATAAACCCTTTTTCTGTTGAGGGCTCATAATAGATGAGAAAAGCATATTTTTCTACAGGTAGCTTCCCTCCCAGATATGCCTGCTGGTTTTTTAAAATAGTTTCAATCTCATCAGCTATTTTTTTTGAATAGTGTCGCTCCTTTTTGTTGTAAAATGATACCAGCACTTCTGTAGTGCCTATTTTCAACCAGGTTGTATCAGGAACACAATAAAGGACAGGAGAATCTACTAACTCCCTGTAATCTTTTGCCCACACCATATCTGTGCTGTCATTTTTTCTTTTATAGTCCAATGCAGAAGATGCATAAAAATCTTTCTTTTTCCTGATGTTGATTTCGTAGGGAGCCTCTTTTATTTCCTTAAAATAACCTACTAATGAATTATAGTTGATAACAAAAACACTGTCTTTTTTAAAAGTACTGCCTGCGGATTTTGCCCCTTCAGTATTTTCCTTTAAAGAATCCCATCCGTCAGCAACCCAATATGATATTTTTTTCACATGTTTAAGATCATGGATCGTCCAGCTATTTTTATCCAAGCGTTCTGTGCGTATTTTTTTTCCGTTTTTGCCAGTTGTCACAACATCTGAAACATATTGTCCAAAATTCATAGCCTGATAAAATCCCGGAACAAGTTTGGGTATAACAAAAGTGCCTTTTTCCAGGTTGTTTTTGGGCGGAGTAAAAGATACTTTAACCTGATCATTATTCATATGAACCAGATCTATATTGTATTCATAGTTTTTCTTTAGTGATTGTGAAAACATGTAGTTGGAGAAAAGAACCAACCCGAAAAATAGTTTGATAAAAGCATTCATCTTGTTTAAATAAAAATATGAAGTTATTTATGGGTATTACTCGTATTAAACCATGTTGTTTTATTAAATTAATGAATAATTCCAATGAATACTGGTTTATAATGAGTAATTTTCAGATATCGAAATTACAGTTTTTTTGGATTGAAATGTATAGTGATTATTAACCATTTGACATCTTTGCAAATAAAACTTGACAAAGGGGTATTCAATGTCGTATATTTGCACTCCGAAAATTACACTTGTAATTTCAATAATTTTTAAACCGTAATTTAAAAAAATGAAAACATCAGATTTTAATTTTGATCTTCCTGCGGAATTATTGGCAGAACACCCTTCAGAGCACAGAGATGATGCTAGATTAATGGTTCTTGATAGAAAAACAGAAACCATCGAGCATAAACTGTTTAAGGATGTAGTGGATTATTTCGATGAGAAAGATCTATTTATTTTCAACAATACTAAAGTTTTCCCTGCACGTCTTTATGGTAATAAAGAAAAAACGGGAGCTAAAATTGAAGTATTCCTTTTAAGAGAGTTGGACAAAGAAACCCGTGTTTGGGATGTATTGGTAGATCCGGCAAGAAAAATCAGAATTGGTAATAAATTATTCTTCACTGAAGATGAATCTTTAGTAGCTGAGGTTATCGATAATACAACTTCAAGAGGAAGAACATTAAGATTCTTATTTGACGGTTCTTACGAAGAGTTCAGAGCTAAATTAAAAGAATTAGGTGAAACTCCGCTTCCAAAGTATATCAAAAGAGCAGTAGAGCCAGAAGATGCTGAAAGATACCAGACAATCTATGCTAAAATAGAAGGAGCGGTAGCAGCACCTACTGCAGGGTTACACTTCTCTAAGCATTTGATGAAGAGATTGGAAATCAAAGGAATTGATTTTGCAGAAGTTACCCTTCACGTTGGTTTAGGAACATTCAATCCGATTGAGGTTGAGGATCTTTCTAAGCATAAAATGGAGTCTGAAGAGATCATTATTGATGAAAAAAATGCTGAAATCATTAACAAAGCGGTAGACGCACACAGAAGAGTTTGTGCTGTAGGAACTACTACGATGAGAGCATTGGAAACTTCAGTTTCTTCTAATAAGAAAATCTCTGCATTCAACGGTTGGACGAATAAATTTATTTATCCTCCTCACGATTTTGGAGTAGCAAATTCAATGATTACGAATTTCCATACACCGAAGTCTACACTAATTATGATGATTGCTGCATTTGCAGGAAGAGATTTCATCATGCATGCTTATGAAGAAGCCGTAAAAGAAAAGTATAAATTCTATTCTTACGGTGACGCAATGTTAATTTTATAAAAAAGATAATAGGTAATAGGTTGCAGGTATTAGTTTAGCTGCAACCTGTCATCTACCACCTATCACCTGACATGAAAGATATCCGAACTTTATCACTAGACCAGCTTAAAGACTATTTTATGTCTTTAGGAGAAAAGCCGTTTCGTGCGAAACAGGTTTATGATTGGTTGTGGAGTAAAAACCTTCACTCTATTGAAGAGATGACGAATCTTTCAAAACAGCTTCGTGATAGAATCTCTGAAGAATATACCATCAATCCTGTTTCTGTCGATCAGCTTCAAAAAAGTACCGACGGAACCATTAAAAATGGAGTAAAACTTCACGACGGTTTAATGGTGGAATCTGTTTTAATTCCTACAGAAACCAGAACCACTGCTTGTGTTTCTTCACAGGTTGGATGTTCATTAAACTGCGAATTCTGTGCTACAGCGAGACTGAAAAGAATGAGAAATCTTGAAGTTGCTGAAATTGTAGATCAGGTAGCGCTTATTGACAGCCAAAGTAAAATGTATTTTGACAGGCCTCTTTCCAATATCGTTTTTATGGGAATGGGAGAGCCAATGATGAATTACAAAAATGTTGTGGAAGCCATCCGTAAAATTACCCAGCCGGAAGGTTTAGGAATGTCTCCCAGGAGAATTACGGTTTCTACTTCAGGAATTCCCAAAATGATCAAAATGCTTGCGGATGATGATCTGCGTGTTAAATTAGCTTTATCTCTTCACTCGGCCATTGAGTCCAAGCGTAATGAGATCATGCCGTTTTCTGATAAATTTCCTTTGACGGATATTATGGAATCCCTTCAGTATTGGTATAAAAAGACCGGTAATGTGATTACTTTTGAGTATTGCGTCTGGAAAGGAATCAATGATGGAGATGAAGACATTAAAGCATTGATTAAATACTGTAAGCAAGTACCTTCTAAAGTGAATCTGATCCAGTACAATCCAATTGGTGACGGTAAATACGATCAATGCAATAAACAGGCAGAAGAAAACTATGTAAGACAGCTTGAAAATGCCGGAATTACTGTGATGATCAGAAAAAGCCGTGGAGGTGATATTGATGCTGCCTGTGGACAGCTGGCCAACAAGGTTTCCGATTAAAATTTTCTTAAAAAACAAATCAAAATATTTCTTCGATTTTTATAAAGTCCTACCTTTGCATAAAATTTAGTAACAATGAATTACTTTATGGGTGAAGATGGGTTGGAGAGTGTTTATGCCTGGGCGATCCCGTTTCATGCCACCGTTATTTTAGCCGAGATGATTTATAGCCACGTTTCCGAGGCTAAACTGTATAGTGGAAAAGATGTAGCAACAAGCATTTATCTGGCATTGATGAACTTCGGTTTAGATTTAGTGATGAAGGCTTTTGCAATGGGAGTTATGTTTTTCTTTTATAACCTCCGCCTTTTTACCTGGGATTTTACCATTTGGTACTGGCTGATCTGCTTTGTTGTCACAGATTTTGCGTATTACGTCCTTCATTATGTTGACCACCATTCAAGAGCTTTCTGGGCAGTTCATATTACCCACCATAACTCTGAATACTTTAACCTGACCACAGGATTCAGAAGTCCTGCTCTACAGCCTCTTTACAGATATCTGTACTTTTCACCATTAGCTTTTTTAGGATTTAATCCATGGCATATTATGGTAGTGTACGCTATCGGGCAGGTATATGGAACCTGGGTTCATACCCAGACGGTTAAAAAAATGGGCATATTAGAATATATCCTTGTAACACCATCCCATCACAGGGTGCATCATGCATGCAATATCAAATATTTGGATAAAAATATGGGAATGTGTCTGATTATCTGGGATAAGATGTTCGGTACTTTTGAAAAAGAAGACCCTAATGTTCCTGTAAAATATGGAATCTATCCTAAAATGCCGGATAATAAGCCTGATACTGTATTGCTTTACGAATGGAGAAAGATATGGAAAGATATCAAACAGCCGGGACTGAAATTCTCTGACAGAATGAATTATCTTTTTAATTCTCCCGGATGGAGGCATGATGGTACAGGAAAAACAGTGCGACAGTACCAGAAAGAATATTTTGAAAAGAAAGCCCGTAAACAACAAAAATCAGCTTAGATTTTTTTGATTGGGATTATAAATAAATCAATGAATAGGAATGGGCTCCAGCTTGTTCCTATTCATTTTTAAAATACAAAATGTAATTTTTATTCAATGAAAAAGTTTGTTCTTATTTTTGCCATTTTTATTTTTCAGTCTGGATTCTCCCAACAGACAGATTTTCTGAAAATCAGAAAATACAGAATTGCATTTCTGGATGATCAGATCAGGGAGACTTCAGGGTTGAACTTTTTTAATGGGAAGCTTTACACGTTTAATGATAGTGGAAATACACCAGAGCTTTTTGAAATTGATAAAACTTCGGGAAAAATTCTGAATGTTCTGAAAATTAATGCTAAAAATAACGATTGGGAAGCCTTAACAAATGATGGGAAAAACTTCTATATAGGAGATTTTGGAAATAATACAGGAACAAGAAAAGACCTTACCATTTATAAAGTTCCTTTCCCGAATGATAGTCTGAAAAATCATCAGGTGGCTGCTATTTCTTTTTATTATCCTGAGCAAACGGAATTTGTTTCTAAGAATACCCGTAATAATTTCGATGCCGAAGCGATGATTTATCTGAATGGGAAACTGCATATTTTTACTAAAGAATGGGCAGCGAAGGCAACCTCGCATTACATTATTGATCCAGAGGTTTCAGAAAATCAAAAAGCAGAAAAGATAGAAGCTTATAATACCAATTTTGTAGTGACCGATGCTTCTTATTTTGATCAAAAACTTTATTTAATTGGCTATACAAAAAAGACTGAAGTTTTTTTGGATATTTTTAAAGAAACAGAACCTGGAATCTTTTTTCAAGAGACCCCAAAACATTATTATTTAGGAAGTGCGATGTCAATTGGCCAGATTGAAGGAATTGCGGTAGATGAAAAAGGGCTCTACATTTCAGGGGAAAAATTCAAACACCCACTGGGAGTTGTGAAGCAGAGTCTGTATTTTATTCCAAAAGAACAACTCAAAGATTGAATTTTCTCTTAAAATTGATTGAAAAAAATTATCTTTGTGAGAATTAATAATTATTTATCCATCATTCACAGATTGTGGCGAATATTGTAGAAGAAATTAAACAACCGATCAATGAGGAAATGAAACTTTTCGAGCAAAAGTTTTATGAATCAATGCAGAGCAAAGTCCCTTTATTAGATAAAGTAACTCGGTTTATCGTTACTACTAAAGGAAAGCAGATGCGTCCGATGTTTGTATTTCTTTGTGCTAAGCTACTGGGTGAAGTGAATGAGAAAACCTATCGTGGGGCCTCCATGATAGAATTAATACACACGGCAACCCTGGTGCACGACGATGTGGTAGATGAAAGTTTTAAGAGAAGAAACTTTTTTTCTATTAATGCGCTATGGAAAAATAAAATTGCTGTCCTTGTAGGAGATTACCTTTTATCAAAATCAGTTTTACTATCTACCGATCATAAAGATTATGATCTACTTGCTGTGATTTCAAGAACGATCAGAGAAATGTCTGAAGGAGAGCTTTTGCAGCTTGAAAAAGCCAGAAAGCTGGATATTACCGAAGATGTTTATTATGAGATTATTCGTCAGAAGACCGCGACACTGATTGCAGCATGTTGTGAGATAGGGGTTTTATCAAACAATGCAGAAGAAAGCCTTGCTAAAAAGATGCAGGATTTTGGAACCTATACAGGAATGGCATTTCAGATTAAAGACGATCTTTTTGACTACCTGAGTTCAAACTTTATCGGAAAACCTGTGGGAATTGATATAAAAGAACAGAAAATGACACTGCCTTTAATTCATAGCCTGAAAGTAGCCAATGAGAAGGATAAAAAATATTATTTCAATACCATTAAGCGTTATAATAATGACCAGAAGAGAGTGAAAGAGCTTATTGCCTTTGTTAAAAGCTCAGGAGGTCTGGATTATGCTATGGGCGTCATGAAAGACTTTCAGCAGAAAGCAAAAGATATTCTGAATGAATTTCCGGATTCAGAAGCAAAGAAATCTTTGCATAGTATGCTGGATTATGTTATCGAAAGAAAATTCTAAATAATTTAAAAGAAGCCGTTTCAAAACTGAGATCGCTTCTTTTTTTGCTTACCTACAAATGCCCGAGTTTATTTATTGGCTTATTCTTAGATAAATAGTGAAGTATTGAAGATTCTTTTCTTAGAATTCAGTTTTTGACTTTTGAGACAATCACTACTTTTTTTGTAAATTATTAAAAGCTTATCTTAATTTAGCTTATTTAATTCTTTTTCACTAAGGATTCCAAATAGCTGGATAAAATGCTTTTATCTTCTATTGTGCTTTATTAAAGTGAATTTCATTTTAAAAATCCACTGATATTTTTTTTGATGGCTGGGTTGATGTTTATATCATTTTGATGAGTTATTGCTTAGATTATTCTCATTGTTACAATGATAACTGCTAATACTATACAAAATAAAGCAGTTAAAAATAAATAATCCGCAATGCTTTCAAACTTGATTTCCCGCTTTTCATTTCCTGTTCTGATGGCCAGAAAAGAAAAGAAGCAGCTGCATGCAAAAAGAATACAAGCTATTCCCGCAAATTCGTCCAGATGCGTATTGCCACTGATCTTAGTAATCTTTAAAGAGGTGATTATAAGTAAAGAAAAACCTAAAAGATTGCTAGATGCATTCAGTATATGAGGTGATTTTTTATCCATCATGTACAAATTTATTCAAAATAAAACACAATTATGCATATTATCAAATTTTTAAAAAAGATTATTAAAAATTAAAATTAATTTAAAAAGTGTATATTAGCAAAATACTTCTAGAACTAAAAATTTTTATATTTGGCTATGCAAACAACCTATATTGAAACACAGAAGATTTCCTTTCAAGATTTTAAAAATCAAATACTTGAAGACTATAAATTAGGAAGAATTTCTCGTGAAATGTCTTATTTGGGCAGAAGAGAAGTTCTTACAGGAAAAGCTAAGTTTGGGATTTTCGGTGATGGTAAAGAATTACCACAGCTGGCAATGGCGAAAGTTTTCAGAAATGGAGACTTCCGTTCAGGGTATTACAGAGACCAGACTTTTGCATTGGCAGTAAATGCTTTAACGGTTGAAAGTTTCTTTGCACAGTTATATGCTGATACCAGTGTTGAAAGAGAACCTGCTTCAGCGGGAAGACAGATGAACGGACACTTCGCTACAAGAAGTTTAAATGAAGATGGAAGCTGGAAAGATCTTACGGCTCAAAAAAATATTTCTTCAGATATTTCACCTACAGCAGGGCAAATGCCTAGATTATTAGGATTGGCTCAGGCTTCAAAAATATATAAATCAGTACAATTTGACGGTTCCGAAAAATTCTCCAAAGATGGTAACGAAGTTGCATTTGGAACTATCGGAGATGCTTCTACAGCAGAAGGTCATTTCTGGGAAACACTGAATGCAGCATGTGCACTTCAGGTGCCTATGATTGTATCCATCTGGGATGACGGATACGGAATTTCAGTTCCTACGAAAAATCAAAGAGCGAAAGCTGATATTTCTGAAATGTTAAGTGGATTTCAGAGAAAAGAAGGGGAGAATCAGGGATGTGAAATCATTCAGGTAAAAGCATGGGATTATCCTGCACTATTAGATGCTTATGCAAGAGCAGAACATTTTGCGAGAACGGAAAGCGTTCCTGTGGTAGTTCACGTTATTGAAGTGACTCAGCCGCAAGGACATTCAACTTCAGGTTCTCATGAAAGATATAAAAACGAAGAGCGTCTTGCCTGGGAAGCTGACTTTGATGGATTGATAAAATTCAGAGAATGGATTTTAAACTATTCTATTGAAATTGAAGGGAAGGAAGAAATCATTGCAGCATCAGAAGAATTGGATGCTATCGATGAAGAAGCTAAAAAAATGGTAAAGGCGGGTCAGAAATTGGCTTGGGAGAACTATCAAAAAACGATTACTGATCTTACGAAAACCATTTTACCTTTAGTAGAAAACCTTAAAGGGCAAAATGCTGAAATCGAAAATTATATTGCTCAGTTTAATAAATTAATTTCTAAAGCAAAGAAAGATATCTTCCATTTGGTTAGAAAATCTTTACTGGCAACCAGAGGTACGAATACTGCAGAGAGAACGCAATTGATGCAGAAGTATTATGAGGTCCTTGATGTAGAAAAAGACAACTATTCTTCTCACCTGTATTCTCAGTCTCAGTGGAAAGCTGAAAATATAAAAGAAATCAAGCCGGTTTATTCTGACAGTTCAGAAGATGTTGACGGAAGGGTAGTGGTAAGAAACAATTTTGATAAAATATTTGAAAAATATCCTGAAACCTTAGTCTTTGGAGAAGATGCCGGAAATATCGGTGACGTTAACCAGGGCTTAGAAGGCATGCAGGAAAAATATGGCGAAGTTCGTGTTGCTGATACAGGAATTCGTGAAGCTACGATTCTTGGGCAAGGAATTGGAATGGCTATGAGAGGATTAAGACCTATCGCTGAAATTCAATATCTAGATTATATCCTGTATTGTCTACAGGGAATGAGTGATGACCTTTCAACAGTTCAATACAGAACAAAAGGAGGACAGAAAGCTCCTGTAATCATCAGAACAAGAGGGCACAGGCTAGAAGGTGTTTGGCATTCTGGTTCACCAATGGCCGGAATTCTTAACCTTTCAAAAGGAATCCTGGTACTTGTTCCAAGAAACCTCACAAAAGCGGCAGGATTCTATAATACAATGCTTCAGAGTGATGATCCGGCTGTCATTGTAGAATGTCTGAACGGATATAGATTGAAAGAGAAACAACCAGATAACTTAGGTGAATTCACTGTTCCTGTAGGAAAGATTGAGGTAACCAAAGAAGGAAAAGATGTTACTTTAGTGACTTACGGATCTACATGGAGAGTTGTGATGGAAGCTGCTGAGCAATTGGAGAAATTAGGAATATCGGCAGAAGTAATTGATGTTCAGTCTTTAATTCCTTTTGATTTATCTCATGAGATTGCTGAAAGCGTGAAGAAAACCAATAGACTTGTTGTGATCGATGAAGATGTAGAAGGAGGAACTTCAGCATTTATTCTTCAGCAGATTTTAGAGAAACAAAAAGCGTTCAGATATCTAGATTCTGATCCGTTGACTATTGCAGCAAATGATCACCGTCCTGCTTATGCAAGTGATGGAGATTATTTCAGCAAGCCGTCTGCAGATGATATGGTAGAAAAAATCTATGCCATGTTTAATGAAACGAATCCTCAAAAATATCCTTCGATATTCTAATTAGATTAACATAAAAAGAACCCGCTTTCTGAATTTCAGAAAGCGGGTTTTATTTTAGTTGTAGGTTAATCTTCAGGGCAAGTGGTCATTCCCACATTGCATGTCCAGTACCCTGGAAAGCCATTTTTACGTGGGTGATAGCAAGTAATACCCTCCTGACAATCAGGTGGATTTCCACCATTTATCCTTTCCAATTCAGATTTAGATAATTTTTTTGAATTTTTCATATCGTTTAATTTTATGATTGATTACAAATATAAGAGTTTTGATATTGCTCTTTTAATTATTATGCTCAAACAGAGAAGATTTTCAGATAGTTGTGTTTATTCATAACCATTCTCTAAAATAATTGTTTGCCCTTTTTTGAGTTGAATGGAAACGATTCCGTTTTCGTCCGTATGAAAGGATGATCTGGGAGTACTTCGTGAAAGCCAGGTTCTGAATGGAAGTTTTATACGGAGTTCACCATCTTGTTCAGCATAGACTGTTATGCTAAGGGGGATACCATTCTCTTTTTTTGCAGATACTAAAAAAGCACCTTCAGATCTTAATCGATTAAAAGAAACATCCTTCCAGGCTTGAGGGACTGAAGGGAATACTTCGATATAACCTTCCCGGCTTTGTAATAACAGCTCATGAACGCCTTGGGCAAATGCAAAGTTTCCTTCCAGAGTAAAGGGTCTGTAAGTAAAGCCAGAATACTCTCCTCCTTTTTGATCACCATTTAAATGGAAGCTGTTTGGGGAGCAGAAGTTAGATGCGAAAATTTGCAGCTGCTTTACGGCTTTATCTGCTTCATATGCCCTCGCGTAGAGGCTGGCCATCCAGCTAAAAGAATAACCGGTCCAGGCTCTTGTCCCTTTTTCTTCGATCCTTTTTAATGAGTTTTGAATGATTGTTTTGTCAGCTGCCCGGTTGATATCTAACAAGGCCAATGGATAAATAGCCATATACTGTGACATATGGCGATGGGATGAGTTAAGGTTTTGCCCGGGTGCAATTGTAAAGCCTGTTTCGTTTGTTTCATATTCCGGAAGCTGGCTCAGAATGGTTTTCCAATGCTCAGCTTCTTTGCTTTTGTGATTAGCGGCAGCAACTTCACTGGCTGCGGTAAATAAAAATTTCACAAGGGATAAATCAAAATTGCTCCATTCTTTAAACCAGGCACTGATATCATTATCATTATATTCAGGGCTGGAGCTTAAAGGTAGCATTCTTTTCCCGTTTTGCAGTCTTGTAATGTTTTCCATATAAGTAGCTACATCATGGATATAGGGATAGGCTCTTGTTTTTAAAAATACTTTATCCATGGAGTATTTCCATTGCCAGTAAAAATGCTGGGCACACCATGCGCCTACTGTCGGTCCCAGAGAATATTGTATCCACCCACCCATAGGATCTCCGTTCAGGGTTACGGTTCCGGGAACATTTAATCCTTTGACGCCAAAATATTGCTTGGTATAGGTTTCATTCTTTTCTTTATTTTTCCAAAGCCAGTTAATATAACTTTCGCCCTCCTTTAAACGGTTACCGGTATAAACAGGCCAGTAGCTTAGCTGTGTATTCAGATCATTGTGGAAATCACCTTTCCAGGGAGGTAAGCTGCCGTTATCTGCTGTCCAGACAGCTTGTAAAGTAATAGCAGGTGCCTGTGGCCGTGATACGGCACCTAATTTATACATATCCAGATAATATTGTTTTTCGATCAGTAAATCAGGCAGATTGACCGATGATTGAGCCCAGAAATTATTCCACCAGTTAGTATGGGTAGTCCAGTCGGAGGGCTCATTTGATTGTAGGTTAGATATTTCTGTTTTCTGATCATTGCTAATGGTCCATTGGCCAACGAAGCGATTATCAGAAAGTTTTCGCCAGGTGATGACAACTTCGAAATAGTGCCCATCATAAGTGGGTTGATGATAAATAATTGTATTATCCGATTCGGAAACACTGCCTTTCACATATCCCAGTTTCTGGAGACCTTCTCCTGAGTGGCTCTTGTCATTTTCAATATTTATTTTCTGATTGTTGTAATTGTGTACAATCAGTTTTGGGAGTAGTCGTTGGATAACCTCATTGTCTTTGAGGTTTTCAAAAGCAAAATATCCCACATCTTTGGTAGCATGTATGTAACTTTTAAAAATAACTCCGTTTTCAAATTTCACCGTATTTAAGGCAGTTTTGATATCGAGGATGTTTGAGCGTACCGGGCCGAGATGGCTAATGTCAAATTCCATGGCAGCAGCAGGAAGTTTAGTAGGGTAGGGCATCTGATTATAAGGAGCATCACCCAGTTGATGTGCTAAGTGGTAGGTTTTATTTTGTACCCATTTTTCTACATCTGAAAAATTGAATTTTGAAAGATCAAGTGCTTTTCTTTCATCCCAAAGGTCTGCCCGGTCTAAGGACAGTCGCAATTGATCCTGTTTTTGCCAGACAAGTGCTCCAAGCATTCCATTGCCTAATGGTATGGCTTCATCCCAACGCTGGGCGAGCTGATTAAATTGGAGATTGTGTTGCTTACCTGGTTGTGCTGAAACGAAAGCGGTACAGGCTACCAACAAAAGAAAAAACCGGTATTTTGTCGCAATATGCATATTTTTATTTGTTGATTATTAACAAATATAATATTTTTGGAACAACTATAATTTCAGACTTTTAAGTCTGTTGATTGTATTATTAATTAAAAATTATGACTCAGATAACAGAATATTGGACCCAATTTGTCAATACGGTAAAAGATGATTCTCTATCGAACCTGGAGCTGTCGGGCTCGTTCCATTTTGGTGGAATAGAGGATGCTACTTCTATTGCAGCTTTGGTTGTTGATGGAGTGAAAACGGCGACCGGATCACTGCTGTGGGTATTTGAAGCAGAAAATAATTCTGTGCCTTCCGTAGGAGAATATAATATTATCACAGATTCAGAAAATAAGCCGGTTTGCGTGATTCAAACCATATCGCTATCTGTTGTTCCCTTTGATGAAGTGGATGCTCAGTTTGCATTTGATTGTGGAGAAGGAGATCGTACGTTAGAGAGCTGGCGGGAAATGTATTGGGAGTATATCGAGTCAGAATGTCAACGTATTGAAAAAACACCCGATATGAAGACACCATTGGTTTGTGAATATTTTAAGGTAGTGTATAAAAAGCCTTTAGATAAAAAGTAAATAAACAGAACAGCTCTTGGAAATTTCCAAGAGCTGTTTTTAGCAGATGTAAATTGCTACTGCCAATAATGTTATTCTTTATTGTATCATCACTTTGTGGGTAGTATTTCCTATTTTCAAAAGGTAGATTCCTTTTGGATAATTAGCGATATTAAATTGTGCCTTTGCTGATTTTGTTTGAACAGATTGCCCTGTTATGTATGTACCCTGAACATTATAGATTTCAATATTTTGTTTTATTCCTTCAGGATTAGGGATTTCAACATTCAGGAGAGTGGAGGCAGGATTAGGATAGATCTTAACGTCTAATCCATCAGAAGCTGCTACATTAGAGCTTTTTCCTGTAGAGGATGATAATCGTGTAAATTGTATCCTTTGATTGGCATTGCCGTGATAGTCATATAAACCCACATTGGCTCCATTTCCTGTTCCATAAGCATCCATGGCTCTGGAACTTCGGGAGTCGATAACTTTATATGTATTTCCGCTGAGGTTGGTGATTTTCCATCGCTGATTAGTCCCTCCGTGATAAACGTATAGACCTATATTGCTTCCATTATTTTGACCAAAGGCGTCGGCAGATTTTCCACTGGATACATTGATGATTTTATATTCGCCATTGCCCAGACTGCTGACCTGCCATTGTTGATTAGAGTTGCCATTATAATCAGATAGATTAATATTATCTCCATTGTTACTCCCTGCCGCATTAAGTGTCCGGCTGCTGTTTTCAAATGTAATCTTGTAAATACCATCAGAAAGTATATTGGAGTTTTGGCTGATGGTTGTGGATTGTGAGCTTGTTCTGCCTAATATGTCTTCCAAAACTACTTCTACGGTATCGCCTACGGCTCCGGATATGGTGGCTGAACGAGTTTCCGGTTCTATCGCGGAAGATACTGGCTGACCATTTAATTTTATGGTGTATCTGAATTGAGGAGTGGCAGAGTCCGGAACATTCCAGGATACTGACGAGGTAGATGATGAGGTTAAATTAAAGGTGATGACAGAGGTAGTAGGGGCAGGATTTGCAGTAGTACTGAATGTAATAGGAGGATTTCCTGAAAAGCTTGGGGTGGTACTTCCACCGCTTTGCATAAAGTAGACTCCGTTGTTGGCTCCTGCATCCACAGCATTGGTATAATTGGAAGATCTGCTTTCGTTATTACGATTGTATCTGCCTTGGGTCATAGGAAGCCAGCTGCCGTCTGTTTTCCGTTTAAAAGCATCTTTCATTTCGAATCTTCTGGTATTGGATCCTGTACTCAGCCAGTCCTCCAAAAAGGCATTTGTAGATCCGTTGAAAGTGACATTAGCTACCGGATAGTCCATGGTGACCATATGGTACCATTTATTTTGGGAGTCTCTTCTTACCCAGAATCCAAAATACGTGTGGTTGGCTACATCCCAGCGACGGGTAACTACGGTATTCCATTCATTAAGGTTCCAGCCGATAAGATTATTCATCGACTTTAAGCCGGTCCCTTCTCCTCCGAAGTTTTCTACTGTGGTACCCGGACCTATATAAGAAGCTTTGATGGCTTGCTTATTACTTGGATCCCATATTGAATAGATGAAAACCTTTCCTTTATCAGGAGAATCTTGGAATCCACAATAAGCGCCACCTTCCGCACCGGCATTCCATTGCATAGTACAGTAATAAGTGGCTTTTGTCGTAATGGTAGATCTTACGGTTTTCATAAGAATGTCACCACTTCCTGAGTCGTTAGCTCCCATATGTGATGAGGGGGCAGAGTTTTGAGAGAACATCAAGCTCATACTCAACAGCCCCATGAAAGATAAAATTTTTTCCATGATTAGTGATATTTTATTATTCAATTTTAAAATTACATTTTTTATTTTAAAACTTCATATATAGTATGAAATAAATATGCAAATCTTGTTTTTGTATTTAAAAATGATAATTAATAAGAATGGAATGTGTGTTTATGGTAAAATTGATTTGTTTTGGTGTTTATTTAGTAAAATATTATAATAAAATGTGTTATTGTATGATATAATTATTTGAAAATAAGAAATATTAAATACTTTGTTCGTGTCTCTAAGAACATAGGATATCAAAATAAAAGCAGCTCTCAAAAATCCTGAGAGCTGCTTTTTTAACAGATTAAATATCTAAAATTGTCATCAAAAATGACAAAAGTGATTTCTTCTTATAAGCCAATATTTTTAGATGGCTTCAATTGCTTTAAAATATTTTTTGGAATTGCATTCTTGTGAACCAGTATTGCTGTTGATTTATACTCAACATAAGGTCTTGTCACATAAATATATCCTTCAAAATCATTGGTTACTCCCCATGAGTTTTTAACCATATAATATTCTTTTCCACTTTGATCTTTTGCTAATCCTACGATATGCATTCCATGATCATCAGTTGTTGAAAGATTATTAAGCGCTTTCTGACGCATATCTTCTGTGATCGTTTTATCTTTTTTAGGCTCTGTAAACAGTTCTTTTTTAACTTCTGGAGTAATCTGATCCAAATCTACATCCGGAACATATGCCACTCCATTTTTGTAAGAGAAGTAAGGCTCAGATACATCCGTTGCCCAACCGATTGAATATCCTTTAGAAACTGCGTTGTCTACGATTGCCGTAATGTCTTTCATAGGAACATTCCAGTCAGAATCGTGGCTCCAGTTATCAGGAATAGGAACTACGAATTTTTGATAATACGGATAATCTTTATACGAGGATAATTCAACATAATCTTCCGGGTTGATTCCTACGACTTCATTGGCAAATGTTTTCGGAGTGTAAGATTTTCCATTATAGGTAAAGTTAGCAGGAACTTTTCCAAGGTATTCATCTAAAATAACATCAACAGAGGACATCCAGTTATCGGAAAGTTTCCCTTTGGAAGACGCTTGCACCAAACTGTCTAAAACAGGTTTGATTTTACCCTGCATCTCTTTAAAGTCATTCTTAGTTTGTCCGGCTTTTAGTCCTGTATACACTTCCTGTGGAACAGCACCGTATTTTTTATACATATTGATAACGTCATGTAATTCTCCGCCATCACCCCAGCTGATCGCTCCGTTATTTAAAACATATAACTTTGCTTTATCGTGGTAAGAATTTCTTGCCGTGAAAATTTCTGCCAGATCTACAGGCTTTTTACCCATACGCTGCATTTCTGACTCAAGGAAAGAGTTTCCTGAATAGCTCCAGCAGGTTCCTGAAGACCCCTGATTCTTTACTGAAGTTGCGCCAACATCCTTTAAAGTGGTAAATTTAAAATTAGCATTTTGTGATTGATTGTTTTTTAACTTGTTGATCAAGTCATCCTGTGCGAACATCATACTTCCTGCAGACAAAACAAAAAGTAATGAGGCAAATTTGTTATTTTTCATTACTGTAAATAAAGATTATTTTTTAATAGTCGGTAGTATAAGAGATTTGTTACAGAAGGAAAAGTTAAATTTAAAATGAAAATTTTATTGGATTAATTGCTGAAAGGTTGAAAAGAAGATTGGCTAAAAGGTAAAATGGCTGAAAAGCGGAAGGAAAATTAGCAAATCGTCGATTTTGCGATTCCGCCATTTAACAGTTTCACGATTTAACGATTTAGCGGTTTCACCATTCGTACCTTTATATAAGTCACCGATATAGCTGCTAAAATAAATAAAGCTCCTGCAGTCAGAATAGCATTTGAAGGGTTGTTTCCCAGGAAATTTTTAAAGATAAAGCCAAAGGAAACGGTTTGCATCAACATAGGAATAACAATCATCATATTGATTACTCCCATATATACTCCTCTTTTATCTGAAGGAATAGATGGGGAAACCATTGAATAGGGCAGTCCCATCATTGATGCCCAGCCAATTCCAAATAAAACCATTGGCAACAATATTAAAGTTTCACTTTTTATAAAAGGCAATGATAATAAGGATATTCCGGTAAAGAAAAGACAAACGGCATATACGTTTTTCGAAGAAAACTTCATGGCAAAAGGAATTAGGATGAGTGCTGATATCATGGTGATAAAATTGTAGAAACCATTCATAAGACCCGTTTGTCCCACTGCTGTTTCTACCAAATGAGCGATGTTCTTTGCCCATAATAAATCACTTTTCGATAGAATTGAACCACTTTTCGAGAGTTCAAGAATCCGGCTGGCTTTTTCTTCATCCTTCTCAGAAACCCCATAAAGGGTTTGTTTGATCATCGGTGTAACAAACTGCCAATAACAAAACAGCGCGTACCATTGAAAAAGATATACTAAGGCCAACTGCCAAAGTATTTTAGGCATATTCATTATAGCCGTAAAAATTTCAATAAATGGAGTGAATAGAGTACTGTGTTCTTTGTCTGCTTTCAATTTGGCAAGCTCTTCATCTGTAGGAGGGATTTCCGGGGTTTTGTATACTGACCAAACGACTGAAGCAATAGAGCAAAAAGAACCTAAAAAGAAGGAATAATACACCCAGACCGGAATTCCACCCGATTCGGAATCTCCGCCCAGATATTTTTGGAAAACGAAGAGAGATAGATTGGCTAAAGTGATTCCTGCCCCTACAAAAAGGCTTTGCATTTGAAATCCGAATGTTTGCTGTTCTTCGGGTAATTTATCCCCAATAAAAGCCCTGTAAGGTTCCATGGCCGTATTATTGGCTGCGTCCAGAATCCATAAAAGTCCGGCAGCCATCCATATCGTAGAGCTAAAAGGAAAAGCAAATAAAGCTAAACTGCAAAATAAGGCACCCAGCAGAAAAAAAGGTTTTCTGCGTCCCCATTTCGCACTCCAGGTTTTATCACTTATTGCACCGATTAGCGGTTGAATCAATAATCCGGTAACAGGTCCCGCCAGATTAAGAATAGGTAATTGCTCAGCATGGGCTCCAAGAAAAGAGTACAGGGGATTGACAGCAGTTTGCTGTAATCCAAAGCTGTACTGAATTCCGAAGAATCCGACATTCATATTCCATATCTGCCAAAAACTAAGTTTGGGAATCAATTTTTTCATCATTGTTTATGGCATTATGATTTGATAGTTTTTATCAAGTATTAAATTGGCTTTGTCCTTAAAATTACGGATAATCTGATGTTCAATACTAAGAACCTTTTCTATAAAATCACTTTGTTCGTCCCGGTTTCTTTTCATCCGGTTTTCGTAAGTATCTTTATAATTACGATCAATAAAGATACTAAAGTCAAAACCTTCAATATCCAGAATATAAGTTCCTTCGATAATCAGTACCTGAATGTCTTCCGTTTTTACAGTTTCTTTAGAAACAGAATTAGCCTGATAGTTAATCAGAGGTTTCTCGATAAAAGCTTTTCCAGCTTTAAATTCCTTCAAATTGTCTAGAATACTATTGAGTTGCACTTCATGAGTACCCACATTATCCAGACTTTTTTTACGGTTTTCATGATTATCTTTTGGAGGAAGTTTAAAATAATCATCCATTTGGAGCACCATAGCTGTAACCCCGTTTTGTTCCATTACTTTTTGGAGGGCGAAAGCTGTTATCGATTTGCCACTTCCGCTTTCCCCGCAAATTCCTATTGTCAGTTTGTTATTGCTAGCAAAAGGTAATTTTTGTTCGATAATGTGATACATACTTTCTGCCGTTAATAAATGCTTTTCCTGTAGCTCTATTACATCTCCGATCATCTCTTTATTCTGTTTTAATCAATAATTATTTAATAAGGTGGCCAGCTTGTTTAGATTTTACTATTGTGGGTAATTTCAATGTCAGGCTGAGCACAGATTGAATACCTGCGAACGAAGTTTACGAAGCCTGTTACACATTTTTGGAATAAAATCTAAACAAGCTCTAAATTGTCATAAGTAAGTATCCTGAGGCTGAAAAGCATAGTTGATCGGTACCCGAAGGTAATAATTGATCTGTTGAATAATACTCTTTGAAACTTGATCCTTTTTGCTCAAGAAGCTGTTCGTATTGTTTTAAAATTTTGAGTGGAACTTCATGAAAACCTCTCTCCTTTAAAGCCAGGCAGAGCCAGCCGAGATATATCGGCCATGACCCTCCATTATGAAAATGATAAGGTTTGTTTTTAAAATGATAGCTGTAGTTATTTTCCAATAATTTCCAATCAGGATCCGTAGGAAAGATCACAGGATAAAAAACCGGAAGCATCCAATGATGAAATTCTTTGTTTAGGTTTTCTAAAAAGATGATAAAGGCTTCCATATCCAGTTCAAAGCCTAAAAGAATGGCCAGTGCATTTCCTGCAAGATCAAAACGTTCATCATATCCATTGGGATTTAGAGATGCCCAGAAATAAGGTTTTTCAGATGCTTTATGATAAGCGGTTTCGTGGTATTTTGTTTCATGAATATTATTTTTTCTGAAATTATTTTCTATCAGCTTTTTAGTAGCTTTGGCCTGAGTAGCCAACTGGTTATCTTCATATACTTCTGCCGTATTCTTTAAGGCCCAATAGCGAAGAATATTGTCATAGAGCACATATCCTGACGTTATATATTCATCGGCCCAGTTTCCACCAAGTGGGCTATACAGCAATCCTCTCTGGTTAAATTCCCAGGTTTTGAGACATGAAAGAGCCTTATAAATTTTATCTTTTAATGCTTCTTTTAAAATGTCATTTTGTGAATATCGGAGATATTCGCAAGTGGCAATAACCCACCAGATTGTTGCATCCGTTCTTCCGGCATGCGTTCCATAGCTTGCTTTTTCGTCAAAGACATTCGATGGAATCTGCCCGTTTTCTGCCTGGTGTTTTGCTAATGTTATGATAGATTTTTCAAGACCGTTGATGATCATTTCATCTTTGATGAGTATACCGGTAATTCCGGTCATCATAGAATCTCTGGACCATATTCTGGCATAATTATCCCGTTGCTCCGATGAAGCTAAGATTCCTTGTTCCGTTATAGATTGATAAATTACATCTAAAGCTTTTTGTCTAAACATATTATTCTTAATTCTTATAAATTTGGAGTATCCTCAGTTAAATTAATTATTTTAAATATAACTCTAAACTCACCATTATCTCATGATACCTTTTTTACTATAACACTTTAATTCTAAGTCTGATATCTAACTTCTAACAATCTATTTAGAAATCAAACTTTATACTTGCTCCAAAAGTCCTTCCGGGCAGGGTTCTTGCTCTGATGATTCTGTTCGTTCCAGCCAATGTACCTTCTTCTGCTTCCGTAATCGCCAGGGCATTGAAAATATTATTAGCATTCACATTTAGAGTTAGATTTTTTAATACTTTATAAGAGATGTATGGATTGACGATAACATAACCCGGCATAACAAGTTTGTTGATATCCTGGGTATAGGCCTTTGTAGAACCCACCAAAAATAAACCTAAGCTGAGCTTTTCGATAATGACATTGGGGTTTACAGAGTACATCACTTTAGGGACTCTTCTCGGGGCATTTCCAATAATGGTTCTATCGATTGCATCTTTGATTTGTGCATGAGTATAGGTCATTCCGGCTTTGATATCAAAATTTTTATTGATTTTGTAGTACCCGTCAAGTTCTACTCCAAGTGATTGGTACCTGTTTTCAGTTCTTAGTTGTGTTGTGGCCTCGTAATTAGCTTCTACAGTTTTAGCATAGAAAAGAGTAGTATTTAGAAAGTAGTTGGATCCTCTTAGTTTATAACCGGCTTCAATCTGATTAAGCTTGTTTACTTTCACTGCATCCAAGGCAGGATCATTATTATTGGTGTAATTATATCCAGCAAATAAAATTCTGTCTGCCGAAGCACTGCCTCCCTGGCTAACTCTTGCAAAAACAGCATTATGAGAATTGATTGCATAATTGGCTCCGAAAGAGTAGCCGAAAATTTGATAGCGGTAATCTACAGGAACGGTGCCATCTACTACAGCTACTGAACGTTCAGGGGTTTCAATAGTTCCGTTTTGGTTGATATCGATTATACGGGTGGTATTTTGAGTGCCCGCAAAACTTCCCGATACTTTACCGAAATCATATCTCACTCCTAAATCCAGGGTAAGTTTTTCAATGGGATTAAGTTCAACCTGAACATGAGGAGCAACTACTGAGTATCGGGTATCGTAATTTCTGTTCAAACCGCCCCAATCCGGTACACCATAATGCAATAGTCCGTTGTCTGTGATTTTGTTCCCTGTTGCATCCATAACATCTACCAGTCTTGCATTTCTGTCAGATACTTCCATCAGATAAGTATTCCAGTTCCAAGAAAGATTGATGTTCTGAATGCTGTTATATACGCCTGTGTTGAGTTTTATTTTATCCCATTTCTTAGTAATGTTCAAATCATTGAAGAAGTTGTTGAGATTATTCAGTTTGGTATTAAATAATACAGTTTTCATATACTTTGCATTGTTGTCTACAGTTGTGTTAGTTCCTGCATACACAGCATTGTTGTATCCTGTAATCGACTCCAGAATTTCTGCTTTGCTTCCTACAGAAGCTGGAAATGGAGCTAAAAACTGTCCGTCATTAGCTGAATATCTTGCTTTTTCTTCCAGCTTCCAACCAGAGCCTAAATCATAATTAAATTCTAGGCCGACTGATTTAGAAACAGAATGCATACCATCACGAATATCACTTTTTAAGATTTGTCCATTTCCTCCAAAAGTCAGATCATTGGTCAAGTTGCGAGATTGTAAAGCTCCGGTTAAGATGTTGTAGCTGTTGAGGGACGTATAGTCAGGATTACGATCAGAGCCGGAAACGGCTATAGGCATAGGCATATAGGCTGCTGTTCGGTCGTCCAGATACTTCCCGTATATACGGATGCTTCCTTTCTCAAACTTTTTTAATAAAGAAAGGCGAAACTGTCCTCCGTTATTCGAAATATAGCCTGTTCTTCTCGGCCCGTCACCTCCTCTGTAAAATCCACCGACCCCTATGAAAAAATCCTTACCTAAAGAAGTTCCATAGTCTATATCTGTTCTAAAATTATTGTAATTGAGACCTACCTGCTGGGTAATGCTACCACCTTGTTTTTCTCCGGTTTTAGTAATAAAGTTGATAATACCTGCTGGTGAATTGGATGCAAAAACAGAAGCGGAACCCCCTCTTAACGCTTCAATTCTGGATACAAAAGTATCAAATCTCGTAAACTGATCCTGTGTACCGAAAGCAATATCTCCAAATTGCAATACCGGAAGGCCGTCTTCCTGTATCAATAAGTATCTTGAACCACCGGCAGAAACAGGGACACCTCGCACTGTGATATTAGAGTTTCCTTCACCACCCGAAGATTCTGCCCGTATACCCGGAATCGTTCTAAAGATTTCAGCGGTACTTCTTGGAGCCGCATTGATGATATCTGCAGGTTTTAAAGTGGAAATAGAGGTACTGGTTTTAATGGAAGCTTTCGGATTAGAATTACCGGTAATCACGACTTCATCTATCATTTTATCTCTCACAGCAAGAGAATCTGTAGTAGTTGCTTGTGAAAACATAAAAGCAGCGGTATTCATTGTTCCGAAAACCAGCAATTTCTTAATTACTTTGGATTCCATAATTTTTCAAGTTTTGTTTATGGTTTAAAAGTATTTTTTTTACACTTTAGAAATGTGAATTTGAACTTTGTATTAAGGTAATATGAATTTCAAACGATTGTGCAAACGGTTGCGGTTGGTAAGTTATTTTTATTTTAACTTTTAATTAACATTTTTACTCGTTTTATTTAACGTTTTTTGGCAAAAAAGGATGGGGTAAATATTCCTAATTTCTCCCAATAATCTAAGCCGACTGCCAAAATGAAAAGAACTACCATAAAAGACCTTGCAGAAATGCTTCATATAAGTACTTCCACTGTTTCCAGAGCTTTGAAAGACCATCCTGATATCAGTAACTCTGTAAAGCTCAAGGTAAGGGAGGCGGCAGAAACATTTAATTATGTTCCTAATGACTTTGCGATTAATTTCAGGAAGAAATCCTCTAAAGTGATCGGCCTTATTGTTCCATCCATATCCATGTTTTTTATTCCTTCTATTATCAAAGGAATTTCTTCGGTACTTAATAAAAAAGGATATCATTTCTTTATTTTATCTTCTGAAGATTCCTATGAGATTGAGCGGGAAAATATTCAAACCTGTATTAATTCCAGAGTAGATGGTATTCTTATTTCCTTAACCAAAGAGACCAAAGATTTTAAACATTTTGAGAAAATGAATGAGATGGAGGTTCCTGTTGTCATTTTTGATAAGATTATTCCTCAGGATCTTTATGATTCTGTCATTTTTGATAATGAAAAGAATGCAGAATTATCTGCAAAAAAACTGATTCAGCATGGGTGTAAAAAAATATTGGCCATTTTTGGAGATGAAAGCCTCGGAATCACACAGACCAGAAAAGAATCTTTTTTGAACACCTTACAAAGTATTCCTGAAATCCAGTGTAAAACAATATATTGTGAATCTCCTGAATCGGTAAAAGAAAAACTTGACATTATTTTGGAGTATGATCAGTTTGATGGCTTTTTCGCTATGAGTGACGAGACTCTGGCAGGGCTTCACAGTTCTTTGGTCAAAAAAAAATTGGATACAACCCATATCAAAGTTGTTGCGATAAGTGAAGGGACCTTGCCTAAATATCTTGATGAATCTTATGAATATCAGATTAATGACGGATGCGAAATGGGAATGATAGCAGCATCTGCACTGATTAGCAGAATTCAGAAGAAAGAAGAGGAGGATGTGATCCTTGTTCCGAAGACATTTTATATATAGAGTTCTTATAAAGGTAAAATCGCAAAATCGCAGATTTGTAAAGCCGTAGAAGGCTCAGTGTTGCCATTTCGACGAAGGAGAAATCTCTTACTCTTATGTGTACTTGTTATGCAGCATCTATCTAACTTCAATAACTTAAGTGTTCTTTGTCATTGACTACGTCTAATCTTTGATTTCAGAACACAGACGATAAGTCTGCGAACATAGTTCAAAAGCGAAGTGGAGGAATCTAACCATAGTTTTCCCTCCAGAGAAGCTAATCTAAAGGCAAAATCGCGGATTTGTAAAACCGTAGAAGGCTCAGTGTTGTCATTTCGACAAAGGAGAAATCTCTTACTCTTATGTGTAATTCTTCTACACCACGAATTGAACTTAAATAACTAAAGTGTTTAAAAACTTTTGTGACTTTTGTGGTTTAATTTTTTCACTACTGATTAGCACAGATGTTAACGCTATTTTTGTGCTTTTAAATCTAGTAGAGGGAATTTTTTTGAAATTTATTTTCAATAATTATTGAAAATTCAAAAACTATAATTATATTTGTAACAGAAATTCAAAGTCATACAAAATGAAACTTTCAGAAGCCAAAGAAAAATACATTCAAACCTGGGGAACATTTGCTACCAATTGGGGGATCAATCGTACCATGGCACAGGTGCATGCTTTGCTTTTGGCAAGTGGAAAACCTCTTTCTACTGATGAGGTAATGGAACAGCTGGAAATTTCCAGAGGAAATGCCAATATGAATTTACGTGCTTTAATGGATTGGGGTATTGTAAAGAAAGAATTTGTAAAAGGAGATCGAAAAGAATATTTCATTGCAGAGAAAGATGTATGGTTTCTTTTCAAACAGATTACAAAGGAACGCAGAAAAAGAGAGATTGAGCCTGTGATTTCTTTTTTGGAAGAATTGAAGGGTATTGAAGATAAAGATTCCGAAGAAGCAAAGGAGTTCATTAAATTAATGGATGACTTCAGTAGCGTAACCGGAAAAATTAATAATATTATGGATTTGGCGATAAAAAGTGATGATCACTGGCTCGTAGGAAAGATTACCAATTTATTAAAATAGAAAAATAGAATAGAAGAGGATGAAGATCCTTTTTTATTTCAAATAAACTTTCAAAAATTATTGAAAATATAATAAATATAAAATGTTCAATATTATTTCATATATATTATTTCTTTCTGTCAGTTCTTATATAACCATTGATGTTGGAAGACGATGCTTTGATTCAGGCAAAGTTTATCTAGAATATCTCATCAAGGACAAGAATTTTTGTTTAACGGTAAACAGAATACTTTTAGGGAGTTATTACCTGGTGAATCTTGGCTATATAGCAATAAGCTTGAGCCATTGGAGAAAGATTATAAGTTTAGAGGAAATAATAACCACTGTCTCTATCCGTATTGGATACATTATGTTGATTCTTTGCTTTTTACATTGTACCAATATTGCGATACTATATATTTTAAGAAAAAAAATAACATTAAATAAATTATCATGATTACAACTATTTTAACCCCAACCTACAATTTCTCAGCGTATATGATCTATCTGCCAATTGTAATTACATTAACCGTAGTCGTATCACAGTTTTTATTCAAAAATTCCAAAGCATTTATGATTGATATTTTTCACCAGAAGGAAGATATTGCCCTAGCTACAAATAGTCTTTTTAAAATTGGGTTTTATCTTTTAAATATCGGTTTTGCGCTTTGTATTATAGAGTTCTTTCAAATAGAAACGATCGAGAGATTAATTGTAAGCTTAAGCCGGAAAATAGGAGGTTTCTCTATTTATCTTGGTGTAATGATGCTTATAAACCTTTTGCTTTTTCTAAAAGGTAGAAAACACGCAATGAATAAAGAAAATATATTAAAAAATGAAAACGCAGATTTTTAAAATCTGGATGTATTTCACATTCAAATTCTCCAATAAAAGAACAAGGGGAGACTTTTTAAACCTTTGAACATAAGAATAATTATTCGGATTGATAAAGAGTTGTTCAGACATTAGTATAAACACATATTTAAAAAATTAAAAATGTCTAGAATTTATTTAGAAACTATTATTGAGGCAGATATTCATACAGTTTTTGATCTGGCAAGAGATATTGATCTACATCAGAAATCAACATCTAAAACTAATGAAAAAGCTATTGAAGGACGTACACACGGACTCATTGAATTGAATGAAACGGTAACCTGGCGAGCCCAACATTTAGGAGTTTATCAAACCCATACTTCAAAGATTGTTAGCATGGAAAAACCTTATCAATTCACAGATGTGATGTTGAAAGGAACTTTTAAATTCTTTGGACACCAGCACATTTTTGAGGAGAAAGGAAAAAACACGGTCATGATTGATATCCTCGAATTTGAATCTCCATTGGGAATTATAGGAAAACTTTTCAATAAAGTTTTCCTTAAAAATTATCTTAAAGATTTCTTATTGGAAAGAAATGCAATCATCAAAAAAATAGCTGAATTATGAATTTTTCAATAAGTAAGCTAATATCAGTATTTTTCCTAAACCCTAAACCCTAAACCCTAAACCCTAAACCCTAAACTATGAAAATAATTATTGCCGGCGGTACCGGATTTCTAGGTGAAAACTTAGAAAGCTACTTCGAAAAAAAAGGAGATCAGGTCTATATTTTAACCCGAAATCCAAAACGTAAAAATGAAATATATTGGGATGCCCAAACATTAGGTGAATGGAAAAATCATCTTGAGGGTTCAGATGTTATCATCAATCTTACTGGAAAATCTGTAGACTGCAGGTATCATGATAAAAATAAACAGGAGATATTTTCCTCAAAAATTGATAGCACAAAAATTCTCCAGAAAGCAATAGATGGGCTGGTGAACGCTCCTAAGGTTTGGCTGAATGCAAGCTCAGCGACTATTTATGTTCATTCTGAAAAACATTTGAATACAGAAGAAAACGGAATTATAGGAGATGATTTTTCAATGAATATCTGTAAAAGCTGGGAAAAAGAATTTTTCAAAGTTAACAATGAACAGATAAGAAAAGTAGCATTGCGGACATCAATTGTTCTTGGCAAAAACGGAGGTGCTTTTCCTAAGCTTTATCAGGTGACAAAATTAGGATTAGGTGGAAAGCAGGGGAAAGGAGATCAGAAGGTAAGCTGGATCCACATTCATGATTTCTGTCGTGCCGTTGAATGGATTATTGAAAATGAAAATATTTCCGGAGCTATAAACGTAACAGCCCCGAACCCTCTATCTAATGAGGAATTAATGAAAAAATTAAGGAAGAGTTTGAAAGTTCCTTTTGGAATGGAAGCACAGGTCTGGCAGCTGGAAATTGCCTCTATTTTCCTAAGGACAGAGACTGAGCTATTATTGAAAAGCCGGAATGTTTATCCTGGAAAATTAATGGAAGAAGGTTTTGATTTCTCATATCCGGATATTGATATTGCATTTCAGAATTTGCTTTGAAAGGTTTAATTTTTTTTGAAAGTTCCCGATAGAATTGACAATGAAGGTAAAATCGCAAAATCGCTGATTTGCAAAACTGCTAATTCAGCCTATGTTTGTCATTTCGACGAAGGAGAAATCTCTTAGTATTTTAGTAATGGTTTAATTTTCCCACGGATTACACAGATTTTCACAGATGTGGATGCTTATTTTTTTCTCGCAGATTGCGCTGATTTCGCAGATCTTATAAAAATCTTTGATTTTTAAGAAGCTTATGTGTACTTGTTATACAGTATGAATTGAACTTAAATAACTAAAGTGTTTAAAAACTTTTGTGTCTTTTGTGGTTTAATTTTCCCACGGATTACACAGATTTTCACAGATGTGGATGCTTATTTTTTTCTCGCAGATTGCGCTGATTTCGCAAATCTTATAAAAATCTTTGATTTTTAAGAAGCTTATGTATACTTGTTATACAGTATGAATTGAACTTAAATAACTAAAGTGTTTAAAAACTTTTGTGTCTTTTGTGGTTTAATTTTTTCACCCCAGATTCCTCAGATTAGCACAGATATTTATGCTATTTTTTTGTTCACAGATTGAGCCTATTTAAAATATTAAAAATTTAATTTCAAACTATTACATTAGCAAAAAGTATTTTTATGCTGACTTCACGAAAAACCAAAGTATTTTTTCTTGCTTCAATTTGTCTTTCTGCGGCTTCTTTTTCACAGGCTCATCAAGTATCAAAAGGATATGAAAAGCCTACTGATCCTTTAGTAGTACAGAATCTTGAAGAGTGGCAGGATTTGAAATTCGGACTTTTTATGCATTGGGGGACGTACAGCCAGTGGGGTATCGTGGAAAGCTGGAGCTTATGTCCTGAGGATGAATCCTGGACACAGCGTAAACCTGAGCATGGAAAATCATATGGTGAGTATGTGAAGAATTATGAAAACCTTCAGACTACATTCAATCCTACTGAGTTTAACCCTCAAAAGTGGGCTGATGCAGCTAAAAAAGCAGGGATGAAATACGTGGTTTTTACGACCAAGCATCATGATGGCTTTGCAATGTTTGATACCGGAGAGTCAGATTATAAAATTACATCATCGAAGACTCCTTTTTCTACAAATCCGAAAGCAAATATTACAAAGGAAGTTTTCAATACATTTAGAAAAGAAGGGTTTAAAATAGGGGCTTATTTTTCAAAACCGGATTGGCATTCTGATGATTATTGGTGGACTTACTTTCCGCCCAAAGACAGAAATGTCAACTATGATCCCAAAAAATATCCGGAGAGATGGGAACGCTTTAAAAAATTCACATTCAATCAGCTTAATGAAATTACTTCTCAATATGGTAAAATAGACATTCTCTGGCTTGATGGCGGATGGGTACGTCCTTTTCGAACGATAGATCCGAGTGTTGAATGGCAGAAAACAATTAAAACGGAACAAGATATCGATATGGATAAGATTGGAATGATGGCCCGTAAAAACCAACCGGGCATTATCATTGTCGATAGAACAGTTCCCGGAAAATGGGAAAATTATGTAACGCCTGAACAGGCTGTCCCGGAACATCCCCTTTCTATTCCATGGGAAAGTTGTATTACTATAGGAGATTCTTTTTCCTATGTACCTAATGACCATTACAAATCCTCTCAAAAAATTATAGAGACCTTAATAAAAATTATTTCACGAGGAGGAAATTACCTGATGAATATTGCTCCAGGACCTAATGGGGATTATGATCCGGTGGTCTATGAAAGGCTAAAAGAAATTTCGGAATGGATGGACAAAAATGGATCTGCAGTTTTTGCAACAAGGAGTATAACTCCTTATCATGAGGGGGACTTTTATTATACCGGAAGCAAAGATGGCAGAACAATCAATATTTTTCATATTCAGGAAAAAGCGAATTATTCTTCACCATCAGATCTTAGTTTTACAATTCCTGACAACTTTAAACCTTCATCGGTAAAGGTTTTAGGAATTTCGTCTAAGGTTCAATGGAAGAAAACAGGAAATACGATGCATGTACAGCTTCCGCAGGAACGAAGCAGGCTAAAATATTCTACCGTAATACAATTGAAACAGTAACGTTATCGGTTAAAAATAAGCTTTAAATGATTCAATCCTAAGATTTTGAAGGGAAGGTCCAAATTCAAAAACAATGACAAAAAAACTAAAATAATGTGGATTTCTTAAGCTTATGAAGTGATCTGGTTTTAAAGGATTTTTAATTTAAAGCAGATTTTATTGAAAGAAAATGCTTGTAATGGAGTCTTTTTTTGTTTAAAATTAATTGAATTTAGCTTTAATAATACATTGTCAGATGAATTTGGCGAAACGTGGAACATCCCATATTTTTTCCTTAAATTCGCATAAAAAATTTAAGCTAATGAATTACGATATTATTGTCATCGGGAGTGGTCCTGGTGGATATGTTACAGCAATTAGAGCAGCGCAATTGGGTTTCAAAACTGCAATTATCGAAAAAGAAAACTTAGGAGGAATTTGCCTTAACTGGGGATGTATTCCAACTAAAGCTTTATTGAAATCTGCTCAGGTTTTTAATTATATCAACCATGCTGAAGATTATGGTTTGAATAAAGTAGAAGCAAGTTTCGAGTTTCCAAACGTAATTCAGAGAAGCCGCGGAGTTGCTAACAAAATGAGCAAAGGAATTGAATTCCTGATGAAGAAGAATAAAATTGATGTTATTCTTGGGACGGCAAAAGTTTTAAAAGATAAAAAAGTTTCTGTTACAGATAAAGATGGTAAAACAACTGAGTATTCAGGAAATCATATTATCATCGCAACAGGAGCACGTTCAAGAGAATTGCCTAATTTACCTCAGGATGGTAAAAAGGTGATCGGATACAGACAGGCATTA